>CALVTC010000001.1 GCA_944359885.1 uncultured Bacilli bacterium
CTATCGGATGTTAAGCCTGTGGAGAAGTAGGGATACCTAGTCTGAGAAGCAGGAAACTTGGGAGGTGACGACCAAGGAAATTAAGTTTACTTAATTCTTTTGTTCTTGTGTTAAAATTACTAAAATTTTTTTTAAGATATTGAGAGTTTTTTTCTTTTGATATATAATATTTATGATAGGATGTGGTAGTTTTGTTAAAGGTTAAAGCACGGAGAACAAGAAATGTATTATCATATATTATGCTTACTTTTGGAGCAATTTTAGCAGCGTTTGCATTAGAAACTTTTTTAATTCCTAACACTATTTTGGATGGCGGAGTTACTGGTATTTCTATTATTATTTCTAAGCTTTCAGAAATACCTGTCAGTGTACTTGTTTTGGTACTTAATATTCCGTTTATATATATAGGATACAAAAATCTTGGAAAAGGTTTTTTATTTCGTGCTTTATATAGTATGATTTTATTTTCTTTTGCTTTGTCTTTTTTTCGATACTTTGAACCCATCACTGAAAAAATGTTATTAGCAACTGTTTTTGGTGGTATATTACTGGGAATTGGTGTTGGAATGGTTATACATTTTGGTGGATGTGTAGATGGAACGGAGTCTGTTGCTTTAGTTATTAGTAAAAAGACATCTTTATCAGTAGGACAGGTTGTTTTGCTTTTTAATTTTGTTATTTATGCAATTGCGGGAATGATTTTTGGTCTTGATAGAGCAATGTATTCTTTACTTACTTATTTTATTACCTTTAAAGTAGTTGATTTAGTATCAGATGGTTTTGAACAGGTTAAAGCTGCTTTAATTGTAACAGAAAAAGGAACAGATATGGCAAAGGAGATTTATCGAAGGCTTGGTAGAACTGTTACTACGATTCGAGGAAAAGGATTAATTAGCGGAGATAAAGAAGTTATGTATTGTGTTCTTACGCGAATTGAGATTTATGAATTAAGGCGGATTGCTGAAGAAATGGATGAAAGTGCTTTTATTACCATTTTGGATGTTTCTGATATTATTGGACAGCATATTAAATCAACACAACATATTGGAAGTAGAAAATTAAGAGGAATAAAAGAAGGGAGATAATTTATGAGAGAAGAAGAAAAAAATGTATCTGGAAATGCTAATATGGGAAGTGTTACTTCAACGTCTAATAATGGTCAAGTAGGCGATGTGAGTTCTAATATTAATGGAGCTCAGATACTTGCTGGTAGTCCAGGAATTAGAATCGCACCAGTAGATGAAAATCCAGTTGATGCTACTCAGAATCATGTTGAAAGCGTAACTACTACAGTGGATAAGTCTTCCACTCCTGTTGTAACGACAGCAGCACCTATGTTAAATCCTAATGGTGTTATTCCTAAAGTGGATATTTCTCAGACAACTGTAGCACCACCACCTCCTAGTGAACCTGTTAATCCTCCTGTTGTTACAGGTAAGAAAGAGAAAAAATCAAAGAAAAATACATTTTTAATTTTTATTTTACTTTTGATTATTATCGTGCTAGGTGTTTATATTTTCTTAGATTATCAAAAAGATGCTACTCGAGGAGAATGTAGTCCTTTAGTAGCAAGTGATAATACTTTAAGACAGTTAGATATTAATTCTAGTATTGTACAAGAACTTTATGATAAAGTTAAGACCAATATTAGAGAAGATGTTAGTTATCATAATTTCGATGATACTTTCAAATTATATTTGGCATTTCGACAAATACCAAAGACTGATTTTTATGATTCTAACTGTAATTTATTTAACGAAAGCATCATGTCTAATTTTACATGTTCTGGTGCTGTTAACTTTGTTCCTTTGGCATATAAAGAGGAAACATTACAACGTGAGGTTAGAAAGTTATTTGGAGAAAGTGTAGAAATTGCTAATCAAAATATTGTATTAGGTAATAGCTGTTTTGGAGGATATCAGTATATTAGTGAACGAGGAGAATATGTTCAAGGATATTGTGGTGAGGTGCCGACAACTATTTATAATGTAGATAAAGAATTAATTTCAGCAAGTATTCAAGGAGATACGATTACTTTGAGAGAAAAGGTACGTTACTATAGTGCTGAGGGTGTTTCTTCTGATCAGTTGAAAAACGGGGTCTATGTACATACGTTTCGGTTAGATAATCATTATCATTATGCGTATGTTAATCGAAGCATTGAAGATGCTTAAAAGTTGTGATATATTAGAATAGGTGATAGAATGGAAACAGAAAAAATTGTTACAGGATTATTGGATGAGAACTGTTATGTTCTAAAGAAAAATGGGAGTTGTTTGATTGTTGATCCAGGAGATGATTACTCAAATATTAAAGAAGTGGTTGGGGATGCTAAGGTATTAGCGGTTTTACTTACTCATTCTCACTTTGATCATATTGGAGCACTTCGTAATTTTTTAACAAAGAGAAGTGTGAAGATTTTTAAGAAGAGTGGTGTCTTAGAGCAAGAATATACAATAGGGGATTTTACTTTTCAAGTAATTTATACTCCAGGGCATTCTAAAGACTCTATTAGTTTTTATTTTAAAGATGAAAAAGAAATGTTTGTTGGAGATTTTATTTTTAAAGAGTCTATTGGCCGATGTGATTTACCAGGAGGAAGTGAAGCTGATATGAAAATTAGTCTTACGAAATTGAAAGAATTTCCTAGGGATATTACTTTATATCCTGGTCATGGAGATATTACTACACTTGATTATGAACTTGATCATAATTCATATTTAAATTAAGGAGAACAGTATGTATATTGATGTTGTTGTTTTAGTTATTTTAATTGTTTTAGTTATTATGTTTTTTAAGCGATTTTCTTCTTTTGTCTTTTTTATGGCAATTGTAGATATTTTGCTTCGTATATTAACTTTTATAAAAAATAATATTGGTCTACCAGATGTCAGTGCTTTGATTGGAAAATATATTCCAGCTAGTATTTCTGCTATTATAGATAAATATTGTGATGGTCTTCTTAATACTATCTTACAATGGGCCTTTGTTATTTTGATGTGTATCTTTTTGGGATATATTATTAAAATATTTATACATAAGAAAAAAATTTAATTTTTACTTAAGAAATGACAAGTTTAGTCATTTCTTTTTTTTATACTTGATTTGGTGATAGGGATGAAAGTTTATTTGGATTTGGTCTTTTTCATTAACTTTTTCTTTGATTTTATTATTTTACTTGCAACAAAATTAGTAGTAAAAGAAGCAACACCTCTTTGGAGGATTGCTTTAGGAAGTCTTTTTGCGAGTTGTTCTATTTTTCTTTTGTTTCTATCACTTTCTAATTTTGGTTTATTTATTGTAAAGATTGTAATTAGTGTATTCATTATTTTGGTTACTTTTGGAAGGAGGAATTTTTTAACAGACTTTATTTATTTTTATTTAATTAGTATGATTTTAGGCGGTTTTTTATATCTGTTTGATATTAGTTTTACTTATGAAAATCAGGGAGTGTTGTTCTTTGGTCATGGACTTGGTCTTAATTTAGTTTTTATTTTGGTGCTTTCTCCTATTTTTTTATATTTTTATGTGAAAGAATATAAGAAGACAAAAGCTAAAACTTCTGTTATTCATTCTGTAGAAATTTATGTTAATCATGATGTTTTTCGCTTAAAGGGTATGTTAGATACTGGGAATCAACTAAGAGATCCTACAACTGGGAAAAGTGTTATTTTGGTTAGTAGAAACGTTCCGATTTCTATGTCTAGATATTTTTATGTTCCATATAAAGCACTTAATACGGAAGGCATTATTCCTTGTTGTAAAGTAGATAGGGTAATTGTTGATGATGTTGTTTTTTCTAAATGTTTGGTTGGACTTAGCAAAGATACATTTTCTTTAGGGGGAGTCGATTGTATTTTACCTAATCAATTTAAGGAGGAATTATGATAAAAAAACTTATAAGTTGGATTCGGGGGATTTTTTCTAGGGTTTATAGTATTTTTTATGTTGGGGCAACGGATATGCTTCCAGAGCCTTTATCTAAGGAGATGGAAGAGTTTTATATAGAAAAAATGCAAGTGGGAGATGAGGATGCAAAGGATAAATTGATTGAACATAATTTGAGATTGGTTGTTTTTTTAGCTAAAAAATATGAGAATACAGGTGTTGATTTGGAGGATTTAGTAAGTATTGGTACGATAGGACTTATTAAAGGTATTCAAACTTTTCAGAGTGGGAAAAATATTAAATTAGCAACTTATGCTTCTAGGTGTATTGATAATGAAATTTTAATGCATTTGCGAAAGAATAAGAAAATAAAGACAGAAGTTAGTATTGATGCTTCTTTGTCACTTGACGGGGAAGGAAATGAACTTCATTTAGAAGATGTGTTAGGAACAGATCCTGATATTGTTACAAAAGAGATTGAGGAGGAAAATGATAAGAAAGTAATGATTGAAGAAGTGATGAAATTAAAACCAAGAGATAGGGATATTATAGTACTTCGTTATGGATTATTAGGAAATGATGAACTTACACAGAAGGAAGTTGCAGAGAAATTAGGAATTTCTCAATCTTATATATCTAGAATTGAAAAGAAGGTAATTAAACGTTTGAGAACGGTTGTCAGTAATTTTTAGGTTTTCTCGTTTACTTGCCTTTTTCTTTGTGGTATACTTTAGTTAAGTATAAGGTAAGGTGAGACTTTGTGTTAGATAATATTAAGAATTGGTGGAAGCAGGAGAGAAAGTCTAGCAAAGTATTGATGATTTTTTCTTGTTTATTTATTGCTGTATTTGTTATTACGATTGCTAATTTTGGTATTAGTTTTGCAGCAGCATTACCAGAGACTTTAGTATCGGATACTCTTTTTCGAGATGATGGATATCGCGTTAATTTATATCCAGAGTTAAGAGGAGAAGACATTATTTCTTTAACTCCTTTTGTTGCAACGGATACTTCTAGCAATACTTATCATATGTATTGTTTAGAGAGAACATTAGAGTGGTATGATGATGCTACGGTTACAAAAGGGGAACAATTAGATTCAGGATATGCATATATTATTCAACATGGTTATCCTACTGTTTCATTGACGGATGAGGGAGACTGGGTAAATTCTTATTTAACACAGGTTGCAATATGGTTATATCAAGATCGTTCTCAAGGAGTTTTAGATACAGTAGATGGTTCTTTAACTGCTAATCAAAAAAGAGCTATCATGCAAAATAATACATATTATCCTATTATAGATTCTTTGGTTACTGGGGCGATTGATGCGAAAGAAAATTATAGTAATGTAACACCTTCCATTACGGTTTCTTCTGGAGATTTTCACCTGGATAGTTCAGCTACTTATTTAGAGACTAATTATTTATCTGTTTCTTCTAATGTTAGTTTTAAGACCTATACTGTTGCTCTTGATATGGCAAATGCTCAAGTAGTAAATGAAGATGGTGATGTTATTTCTTCTAATGATACATTTACTAGTGGGGAGAAGTTTAAAATTCGCCTTCCTTTAGCCCAATTAGATGGGACGGACTTAGATTTAAAGATTAGTATTACTACGGATTATGAAATGGCAGTTGCATATCAATATAATCCTCCTGCTGAATATGACGATATGCAAAAATCTATGGCGTCTGCTGTTACGATTGAGACAAGGTCTGCAGTTTCTTCTACTACAGTAGTGATACCAACAGGTAGTTTAACGATTGAAAAGGTCGATAGTGTTTCTAATAATTTACTTCCGGGGGCGGAAATTGAAGTTTATCGTGTTATAGGTACTGGTAATGAAAAAATGATTGATAGCTTTACTACTTCTAATGAAGCGAAAGTTATTTCTAATCTTTTACCTGGGCAATATAAAGTAGTTGAAAAGAGTGCACCAGATGGTTATTTGATTGATGTTAGTGATACATCTGTTTTGATTAATGCATCTAATTTGAATGTTACTGCGCGTCTTATGAATGAACTGATAGATATAAAGGTGCAAATTCAAAAGGTTGATGAGGATACTAATTTGCCTCTTGCTGGAGCAGTCATTAAGATTGTAGATTCTACAGGAAAACAGGTTACTAGTTTTACTTCTGAAAATGGCTACACTACTATTTCAGGGTTAGATATTGGAAAATATCAAGCAATCGAAGTAAGTGCACCAGATGGTTATTATTTAGATTCTACTCCAGTAGATTTTGAAGTAACTGCAGAAGAACAAGAAGTTTCAATTACTATGAAAAATAAGAAAAATTTGGTACAGATATTAAAGACTGATCAAGATGGTGAGGCAATTGCAGGTGCTGTTTTAAGAGTTGTTAATGCTGATACCGGTGCTTCGGTTGATCAATGGACGACTTCTACAGAAGCACATGACTTAACTGGAATTGCTCCAGGTAATTATCGAGTAGAAGAAGTAAGTCCACCTAGCGGATATGCCTTGAATTCTAATTCTATTCCTTTTACAATTACAAATACAATGACAGATAAAATAGAGATTCATTTTCCTAATACAAAGAGTCAAATTATGATTTCTAAGGTTGATGAACAAGGACAAACTCTTGCAGGAGCAAAGCTAGAAATTTATAATGAATCAGGTGATAAAGTATATGAATTTACTAGTGAGGATACTCCTACTGTTATTGAAAAATTAGAAGCTGGTCGATATACTTTGAGAGAGGTAGATGTACCAGATGGCTATCAGTTAAATAAAGAACCAGTAAGTTTTGAAGTTGCTGTTGATACTACAAACTTACAAGTAACAATGAAAAATGTGAAAAATTCTGTTTCTTTTTATAAGATTGATAGGGATACTGAGGGTCCTGTGAGTGGTGCTGTTCTTCGTTTGGTTGATGAGGAAGGCGAGGTTATTGACGAATGGACTACTGATAATGAAGCACATGTCATTGAGGGTTTAAAAAATGGTACTTATTATTTGGAAGAAGTAAGTGCTCCAAATGGTTATATTCGTAATACCGAACGAATTGAAGTAGTGGTAGATGATAATACTACAACTTCTGCTTATACAATGTTTAATCAAAGTATTGCTGTACGAATTGGTAAGGTTGATAGTGAAACTAAAGATTTGGTTGCAGGGGCAACTTTAGAGCTTTTAAATTCTAATTATGAAGTTATCTCTACTTGGACTACGACAACAGAATATCGTGTTTTTGATAATTTGAGTGAAGGAAAATATTATGTTAGAGAAACTATTGCACCTAAAGGTTATGTTTTAAATGATGAGCTTTTAAGTTTTACAGTAGAGGAAGATAATCCTTCTGTTACGGTTTCTTTTGAAGATAAGCAAACGACTGTAAAACTTGGAAAAGTTGATGCTAATACTGGTAATTATGTTGCTGGTGCTGTATTGAAACTTTCTCGTCAAGATGGTACTATGGATGATGTTACTTTTGTTAGTGAAGAGAAGGCGACTGTCTTTAGAGGCCTTGCTAGTGGTGTATATATATTAGAGGAAGTAAGTGCTCCAGATGGTTACATTACTAGTAATTCAAAAATTACTTTTGAACTTGATAATTTAGGAAAGACAAAAAATATTGCTTTGAAGAGTGATTTGATTTCTATTTCTGTTTCTAATAAGAGGTTAGAGATTGATACAAACGGTGTTGATGGTTATGAATTTCAGTTGATGAGTCACGACGGGAGTCTTCTTGATACTTATTCTATTAGTGACGAAGTGTTTGTATCTGATGTTTTAGAAAATGGTAATTATTTATTAAAGCAAACAAAAGTACCTGATGGTGTTGTATTAAATAATAATGCTTATTCTTTTGTTATTTCTGATTCTGATGGTTCTGATGTTGTGTATTTTACAAATGATTATACTAAAGTAGACTTTGAAAAGAAGGAAATGATAGGTGATAAGCAACTAGCAGGTGGACACTTTATTTTAAGAAATGAAGAAGGAGATATGGTTGCAGAATGGGATTCTACTGATACGGCAAAGAGAATTGAAAAACTTGTTCCTGGTACTTATACTTTAAGTGAAGTTAGTTCTCCTGATGGATATCAGTTAGATGATTCGTTACTTACTTTCCAGGTAAATGCTACTGCTGATGTACAAACTGTTACTATGTTTAATGCCTTGAAAGTTGATGTTCCTAATACATCTGAAAATTCTTTACTATATTTATTTGTTGGTACTGTGATTATGATGACTGGATTTAGTGTTCTTGGTTATGTTTATTTTAAAAGGCGTGGTGATGTATGAGTCGATTAGCTTTTCAATATGGCACGGTTCATACAGAAAAGAGCAAGCACGCCTTTTCTATTAAACGAAAGTTTTTAAAACATCATTTATCTGTTATCTTGATGGCCCCAATTATGACTCATCAAGAAGATATTTCAAAGTATGATTATTTAATTAGTAAAGATGAAAATATTTATTTAACGTTGAAAAAACAATTTTTGAATACTAGGTTATTGATAATCGATGATGCTCATCTTTTGAGTGAAGTTCAAGTTGATGAATTGTTACAAGTGGCAATATCTTTGCATATTTCTGTTTTGTGTTTGGGATTAAGAACAGATTTTCGTACAAGTGGATTTTCAGGAGCTAGAAGACTTTTGGAATTGTCTCAGGTTTTAATTGAATCTCCAAGTTACTGTGAGTGTGGTCAAAAGGCATTGTTTAGTGTTCGCAAGGAAAAAGGAAAGATTACTTTTTGTGGAGAAAAAATTTTAAAAGGAGATTCTATTTGTTATGAAGCACTATGTCCTGCTTGCTATTATAGAAAGTTAATTCATTATAAAAGATTAAAACAAAGTGGTAGATTATAAGCAAATAATACAGTGGTATTACTTGCTTTTTTTCTTCATTTATTTTTATATTAAAAAGAATCATAGAGGATGATACTTTATGATTCTAAATTTGTACCATATTTATACTATTTGTTATCTTAAATATACAATATTTAATAGTTTTTTACAATTATAAAAGAATCTTTTTTAAAAAATTGTGTTAAAAAAGCAAGAAAACGGTTGTATATTTAGTCGAATTTTTGGTCAAAAAAATATTTTTTTTGATTGAAATAGTACAAAATATTTTATTTTTCGATAAAACAGAAATATAATTTAATTAGTCAAATTTTTAGTCATATGCAAGAAAAATCTTATAAAATAATGTTTTCTCATAAAGTATCATCCTCTATGATGATGGTATGTGGAGAAATGAGGGATTTTATGAGTGATAAAATTAAATTATATAAAAAAGAAGTGGTTGTTTTTGGAATTTTATTGATTGTTATAGTGGTGGGTTTTATTACTCCATCTTTTGCGGTATCAACACCGGTATCTTCTGTTATTATTACTTCAGAAAATACTAGTTACGAAAATAATGATTCAGGTTCCTGGCAAGTAGAGAAAAGTGGAAAATGGGTAGAAAAAGGAACTGCTGAAGTTAGGTTTGATGTATCTACTGTTCCGATGACTGGAAATTCTTATACAGATATTATCTTTGTATTAGATATTTCCAGTTCTATGGTGGGAGACAAACTAGAAAGAGTAAAACAAGATACAATAGAGTTATTAGAAAGTTTGTTATCTAATGGAGAAAATAGAGCAGCTTTGATTACCTTTGATACAGAGTCACAAATTGTATCAGGCTTAACGAATGATAAGGATTTATTAACACAAGAAGTGAATAATATACTGGCAACTGGAACTACCAATTATTACCAAGCATTAGTTAATGTAGATACGATTTTAAAAGATTATGAAAAAGAAGAAAATAGAGAGATGATTGTTCTATTCTTAACAGATGGATATCCTAATGAAGATACACCGAATCAAATTGCACAATATCGGTATTTAAAAAGTGAGTATCCTTATATTACCATTAATGGGATTCAGTATGAAATGGGAGGAAGTATCTTAGATCCGGTTAAAGAAGTCAGTGACAATCAATTTATAGCTGATATGGAAACACTAAACAATGTTTTGTTTGATGCGAGTGTAGTATCAGCTCCTTATGATAGCTTTCAGATTGTAGATTATATTGAGAATGATTATTTTATTTTGGAAAGTGAAGATAATATCACTGTAAGTGAAGGAGAAGTGACGTTAGAGGAAGAAAACGGATTACAGAAGATAACTTGGACGATATCCAATTTTAGATCAGGAAGTAATGCAAATCTTTCTATGAATTTGAAGTTAAAAGATGAACTGATCGGTCAAGGAGGAGTATATCCAACAAATAGAAGAGAACAAATAATATCAATGATACAAAGTCAAAATGAAAATGAAAATGTGAATAGCACCTTAACTCCAGCGTTACAGGAAAACTATCAAGTAATCTATGATGGAAATGCACCAGATGGATGTAGTGTAGAAAATATTCCAGAAAAAGAGAATCATTCTGTATTTGACGTGGTGTCTATTTCAGAAGAACAACTGAGTTGTAGTGGATATGAGTTTAAGGGATGGGAGATAGTAACGGATAACATTACCAAGGTGAATGATGATTATTTTATTATGCCAGAGAGTGATGTTATACTTAGAGCGAAATGGGGTAAAGTTTCAATATCAAAATCCATGAATGGAGAAGTTTATACTGCGCCAACACTATATAGTATAATGCAAAATGAAGCAGTAATGGATAATATATCTAGTACCTATGTATCATCAAGTAACGGAATTGATTTTAGTGAAGATTCTTCTGATACGAATGGAAAAGGAGTTTATACAAGAGCAGGAACGGAAGATGATGAGTATCCTGTACATTACTATCGAGGTGATGTTGATAATAATCATGTAAAATTTGCTGGATTCTGTTGGAGAACAGTAAGAACCACATCAACAGGAGGAGTAAAATTAATCTATGACGGAGTACCTCGTAGCGATGGAAGTTGTAATAACATAGGTGAAGCATCTCAAATAGGGATAAGCGATTTTAATAGCAATATTGATTCTCCAGCAGATATAGGTTATATGTACGGAACAAGATATATATATGGTGGAAGAAGTGGTAGTAGTACAAATGGATATATTTATGGGAATGATGTTACTTGGGATGGTTCGCAGTATACATTAATAGATACATATACAAGTAGAGGTTGGGAAACAGATAGAACAACCTTGGCAACTAAATATCATTATACTTGTTTATCTGCATCATCGACTTGTACAAGTGTATATTATATTCATTATTTCGGACTTCCTAATTATATATATTATCTAGCGCTAAACAATGGTGTTAATATTGAAGATGCTAAGAATGAAATGTTTACCAATACCAATAATTCTACTGCTAAGAACGTAATTGATACTTGGTATGAAGAAAATATGACAGATTATATAAGATATTTAGAAGATACTGTGTGGTGTAATGATAGAAGTATTATATCAGGTGCTTTAAAAGGAAAAGACGCGGATGGAACAGAGTTGAATTATTTTGGAGCATATGGAAGAAATGTGGATAATATTAGTCCAAGTTTAGAATGCTCAAACCGAAATGATTCTTTCACAGTAAATAGTGAGAATGGAAATGGTGCATTAACCTATCCAATAGCGATGCTAACAGCAGATGAATTAACATTAGCGGGGAATGGGTGGAATGGTTATAGTAGTGATTCTTATTTAACTATTGGAGAACATTACTGGTCTTTCTCTCCTTACACTTATGATTACTGCCGCGCTATCGGGTTCCGCGTCTTCGCGGGTGGTTACCTTTCCAACAACCGTGTGGATGTTGTGAATGGCCTTCGTCCTTCCGTTTCTCTTGCGCCTGGAATGATGGTGTCTGCAGGAGATGGAAGTAGCATATCACCATATGAAATTTTCACTTACTGACAGTTTTTCTTAAATCCTTATTTTAAAGGCATTTGTGAGGATGTTTTAGGTGTTCAATGCATGATTTTTTCCTTATATGTCATATAAAATCATATGAAATGGCATTCTGATATATCCAAGAGAGTTTATTGTTAGCTTGAATAGCGATAATCCTACATTAAATAAAGATATTACTCTTATTTTTTCTTTTGTCTTGTAATATTTTTGATAAAAAGCTGTACATAAGCAAACATATGAAATTTTGGTGGATTAATACACAAAAAAAAACTAGATTACTAGCTTTTTTCTATGTATGTTGGTTCTAATATTTTTATTTTTTCTTTTTGAAGAAGAGAAGATGTTTTCGGTATGATTGCTTCGTAGGTGATTTTGTCCAAGTATCTTTTCTTTAAAATGTTTTTTTCTTCGATTTCCTTTTTTATTTCATTTTCTTTTTCATAGGGAAATGTTATTTTGATTTTAAAGGCAGGCAATAGTTCTATTTTGGTTGTTAAGTTTAAGGCTTCTTTTACTGACTTTGCATATGCTCTAATTAGTCCACTGGCTCCTAATTTGATTCCTCCAAAATATCGAATTGTGATTGCTAAAACATTAGTAATGTTTTCTTTTTCTAGTATATTTAACATAGGTGCACCAGCGGTTCCACTGGGCTCTTTATCATCGGATGATTTTTTTATATCCTCTCCAATTTTATAAGCGTAACAATAATGATTTGCTTTTGGATATTCTTTTTTTACTTCTTGAAGAAGCTTATCTATTTCAGATTTATCTGTTATTTTATATAAAATGGTTATAAACCTTGAATTCTTAATTATTAGTTCTCCTTTGGAATTTTCTTTTATTGTATTCATTTTCTTCACCAGTTTTATTATAACAGACTTTTTAATATTTCGTGGAAAAAATATAATAGTAATGCTTGCCTTTGGTTTAGTTAGTTTTATTGTATGTATTAAGAAAGTTTCTAAATAATGGAAATTTTTTTGGTAAATATGGTATAATAAATATGATGTATGGTAGTTGTTAGGAGATGATATTTTGTTTCGAAGAAAAAAAGATAATAAAGAAATTGATATTAATAGCTTAAATGATATTTTATCAACGGGAAAGAAAATTATTCGAATTAGTTATGTCATGGTTATTATTGCTTTAGTTTTACTTGGTACCTATCTTATTAAAGAATGGCATGCATTACGCTTTGTTGGAGAGTTTTTAGCAGTTATATCACCAATTTTTATTGGTCTTATTATTGCTTGGCTTTTAGATCCATTGGTTAAGTTTTTGCAAGGGAAAAAGATGCCACGTATTTTAGCTTGTATTTTGGTTTATTTGTTATTTATTGCACTATTATTTTTAATTGTTGCTTTATTAATACCTGCCATGGGTGCTCAGGTTAAAGATTTTATTGGAAATATTCCAGATCTTGTTTCTGGTTTGAAAGATTTCTTTAATGAACTTATTTTGGATTTAAATCGTACCTTTAATTACGATTTTAGCTCTATTAAAACACAGGTATATACAGCACTTGAAACATTTGGAGTAAATATGACTACTAGGGTTCCTGATATGGCAATTGGTATTGTTTCATCTATTGTTAGTGGTGGAGTATCATTTTTCTTGGGACTTATGATTGGTTTTTATATGCTTTTTGATTTTGATAAATTAAATCGTACCTTTATTTCTGTGTTGCCTAGACGCTGGAGAAAAAGTGCAACTGAATTAATCGTTCGATTGAATGAGTCATTACGCAGTTATGTACAGGGTGTGTTGTTGGTTATGTCACTTGTTTTTATCACACAAGCAATTGGTCTTACTTTAAGTGGTATTCAAGCACCTTTAGTGTTTGCCTTATTTTGTGCACTTACTGATATTATTCCATATTTTGGACCATATATTGGAGCTATTCCTATTTTAATAGTTGGCTTTACTATGGATCCTATCGTTGGTATTTGCTGTGTTATATCTATTGTCGTGGTACAACTTTTAGAAAATAATTTTTATCAACCTTTGATAATGGGACACACTATGAGGCTTCATCCTGTAACAATTATGTTAGGACTATTGATTTTCCAACATTTCTTTGGTATTATAGGTATGATTGTTGCAACACCGGTTATTGCAGCAGCTAAAATTATTCTTACTTATATTAATGAAAAGTTTGATATTGTAGGAATGGTGGTTGGAGAATAATTTTATAATAAAACGTTGAGTAAAGATAAGTATTAAGGATGTTAAATATTTAGAGAAATCGTGGTTGGTGAAAACGGTTTATTTACTTCTTAAGAAGCTCCTTTATGAGTTTTATCGGTTATGCCGTTATTGTAATTAAGACCAAATTAGGATGGTACCGTGCTCTGCACTCCTAGTTAGGTCTTTTATTTGTATTGAGGAGGAATTATGAAAATATATTTATTAGCAGGTAAGGCGGGTAGCGGTAAAGATTTGATGGGTAGATATATGAAAAGAGAGTATGATTTCTCTGGGCATCATGCTTGTATTTTGCATATTACGACTCCTTTATATCAATATGCTAGAAATTATTTTAGTTGGAATGGAGATATGGCAGAGAAACCTCGTGAATTTTTACAGGAAATGGGTATTGAAATAATTCAGAAAAAACTTGGTAAAAAGTATTTTCTAATAGATCGTCTATGCGAAGATATAGAGATTTTAAAGAATTTCTTTGATGTTTTTATTATTACTGATGGTAGATTAATATCAGAATTTGAAGAGTTAAGACGTAGATTTCCTGATATTAAAATTATTCATATTATTCGAGAAAATTATGATAATAAACTTTCTTTAGAAGAGAAAAATCATATTACAGAATTGGAATTAGATGAGTATAAAAATTATGATTATATCGTTAGAAATACTTCTAAAGAGAGATTGTTTTCTGAAGCTGATAAAATTATGGGAGTTGAAGCTGGTTTGGAAGGAGAGGTTATATGAATCAATTGATTGCTATTGTAGGTATGAGTGGTAGTGGTAAAAGTGTTGCGACAGACTATTTGGAAAAAGAGGGTTGGACAAAGTTGTATTTTGGTGGAATTACTTATCGGTTGATGAAAGAAGCTGGTATTGTAAGGACACCGGATGGAAAAAATGAAAAAGAATTTCGTGAGAAATTAAGAAAAGAGCACGGCCCAGAGTGCTATGCTAAATTTTTAGAACCTGATATACGTGAGGCATTAAAACATGGAAATGTGGTTTTGGATGGACTTTATTCTTGGTATGAATATAAATATTTAATTGAACGTTTCCCTAATTTAATACTTGTTTGTATTGTTGTAGATAAGGCGTTGCGATATGAAAGAGTTGGTAGTCGAGCGGATAGACCTTTTACGAAAGATGATATTTTTTATCGTGATATTACAGAAATTGAGAATTTAGCGAAAGGTGGTCCTATTGCTTTTGCAGATTACTTTTTGTTTAATAATGGTAGTTTAGAAGATTATAAAAAAAGATTGGTAGAAATACTGGAAGATATAAAAAGACATGAAGGAGAGAAGTAGTATGAAATATATGAGTCATGATGATATTAGAAATACATGGTTTCGTTTTTTTGAAAGTCACGGGCATAAGAGAATGGAGAGTGCATCTTTAATTCCTGTAGATGATGATAGCTTGTTATGGATTAATGCTGGTGTTACACCACTTAAAAAATATTTTGATGGAAGAGAAGTACCGGAGTGTAGAAGAATTGTAAATATTCAAAAATGCATTCGTACTAACGATATTGAAAATGTGGGACTTACAAAGCGTCATCAAACGTTTTTTGAAATGATGGGAAATTTTTCAATCGGGGATTATTTTAAAGAAGAAGCAATTGAATTTGCTTATCATTTGTTAACTGATGAAGAATGGTTCGGAATTCCTAAAGATTTGCTTTATGTAACTGTATATCCAGAAGATCATGAAGCTTATCAAAAATGGGTTGAAGTTGGCCTTGCTGAAAATCATATTATTCCTTTAGAAGAAAACTTTTGGGAAATTGGTGAAGGACCATGTGGCCCTGATTCTGAAATTTTCTTTGATCGTGGAGAAAAGTATGATCCTAATCATGATGCCTTCTTGAAATTTCAAAAAGATGAAGAACAAGAAAGATATGTAGAAATTTGGAATAATGTATTTAGTCAATTTAATTCTAAAGCAGGTATCCCAAGAGAAGAGTATAAAGAACTTCCTAGTAAAAATATTGATACAGGTGCTGGACTAGAGAGATGGTGCTGTATTTTTCAAGGTGTTGATAGTAATTTTGAGACGGATTTATTCCAACCTATTATTAAACATATTGAACAGTTAGTAGGATTTAGTTATAATGGACAAAAAGAATTTAAGATTATTGCTGATCATATTAGAGCAATTACTTTTGCTTTGGCAGATGGGGCATTTTTTGATAATAATGGACGTGGTTATGTTTTAAGACGTTTGCTTCGTAGAGGTGTTCGTGTTGGTAAGAATTTAGGATTAGATGAACCTTTCCTTTATAAATTGGTTTCTGATGTTGTAGATATTATGAAAGATGCTTATCCTTATTTAACAGAAAAATGGGTTGTTGTAGAGACTTTAGTATTAGAAGAAGAAAAATTGTTTTTAAAAACTTTGGAAGCAGGGGAGAGAAGACTAAAGGAATTAGTAAGTGAATCTTTAGATGGTACTATTAGTGGAGAAGATGCTTTTAAGTTATATGATACTTATGGTTTTCCTTTCGAACTTACAGAAGAATATTTGGCAGAATTAGGATATAAAGTTGATAAAAGTGAATTTGATAAATATATGCAAATGCAAAGAGAACTTGCAAAGAAGAATGCTAAAAACAAATCTGCTATGGCAAGTCAGAAAAAAGTATTGTTAGACTTTAAAGAGAAAAGTCAATTTGTCTATGGGATTTATCGTTTAAAAACCAATGTTTTAGCTATTTTTTCTAAAGATACGATAGTTGATTCTATTAATCATGATTGTTATATTGCTTTAAAGAGGACTTGTTGTTATGCAGAATCTGGTGGACAAGTTAGTGATACTGGTATGATTATTGGTAAAAATTTTAAAGCTCGTTTACTTGATGTGTTTAAGGGTCCAAATGGTCAACATATTCATAAAGTAAAACTTTTAGACGGGGTTATTTCTGCAGGTGATGAATGTGAGATTATCTTAGATAAAGATCACCGTAAAAGAACAGAATGTAATCATTCTAGTGTTCATATGTTACAATATGCTTTACAACAGTGCGTTTCAAGTCAAATAAGACAAGCAGGAAGTTATGTTGACAGTGAAAAACTTCGTTTTGACTTTACTTATGCTGGTAAACTTACAGATGATAAAATAATTGAAGTAGAAAATTTTGTTAATGATATGATTAATAAACACATTATTATTTCTACTGAAGTTATGCCAATTGATAAAGCTAAACAAATTGGTGCTATGGCTTTGTTTAGTGAAAAATATGGAGACATTGTTAGAGTTGTTAAGATAGGAAAATCAATTGAACTTTGTGGTGGAACTCATGCAACTAATACTAGAGATATTTTAAAGTTTGCTATTTACTCTTATGAGTCTAAAGGAAGTAATTTATATCGTATTGAAGCCGCAACTGGTCCTAAAATTGAAAATACTTTATTTAATATTATTAAGCCTTATAATGATGAGATGATTAAGTTATTGATGAAGGCCAAAGAAATTATGGATGAAGCAAAAGAAGTTGGTATTCAATTGGATTTTGATGTTGAAATTGATCATAGTAAGCCACAGTCTTACAAAGATATTATTTTTAATCGTAATGAATTACAATATATTCAACAAGAAGTTAGAGATTTAGAGAAAAAATATCAATCTTTGCGCGAAAAACAAGCTCTTTCTAATTTGGATATATATAGAGAACATATTAAAGATTATAGCGGCACATTTGGTTTATTAATGACAGTTGAAAATAAAGATGTTAATTTATTGAAAGCAATTGCTGATGCTATGATTGAAGAGATGGGTACTGGTTTTGTATTTTTTGCTAATATCAAAGAAGATGGAAGTATTAATTTCTTATCTCGTAGTAGCTGTCATGTTAATAGTGGACTTGTTGTAAAAGATGCTGCTGTTTCGTCTTTGGGAAATGGTGGTGGAAGTCCTACTTTTGCTCAAGGTGGAGGTAAGACAAAAGATGCTCTTCCTAAAATTTATTCTCATATAGAGAAAGTGCTAAAAAATGAAGAATAATTATTTATTAGAAAGCGAAGATGAATATTTAGTTCGTTCTAGAATAGAAAAAATTATTTTAGATAAGGGATTTTCTATGGATATGATTCACTCTTATGATATGGAAGAAGTCCCTTTATCTTCTGCGTTGGAAGATTTGGATACATATGGTTTATTTTCTTCTAAGAAGGTGATTATTATTTCTCATATTGAATCTCTTACTAGTGAAGGAAATGAAAAGGATATTGAACACTTTTTCAAATATTTAAAAAATCCAATGGATAGTATTTTGGTTTTTGTTACTGCTAGAAAGTTAAATAATACGAAAAAAATAACGAAACAATTAAAGAAAGAATTAGAATATGTTACTCTTAATATAGATGCTAGTAGTTTTGTGAGAGAAGAGTTTGCAAAAGATGGGTATCAACTAGAAAATGGTGTAGTATCTAGTTTAGTTAGTGCTTGTTTGGAAGATATTGGTAGACTTTATCAAGAATGCTGTAAATTAAAACTGTATCGGGCGGATACTAAGAAGATTTCTGTTGATGATGTTTCTTTACTTGTTATTAGGAAATTAGGTGATTCAAAAGATTTAACATTTGAATTTGTGCGTGTTTTAGCATCTAAAAATAAAAAGAAAGCTTTAGAGAAATATCATGAATTACAAGATTATTCTATAGAAGCAATTCCTTTAATTGGATTACTTGCTAGTCAGTTTTTAATTATGTATCAAGTGAAGATTCTTTCTAAAAAAGTGAAATTAAATCAGGAGATTGCAGATATTTTAGGTGAAAAACCTTATCGTATTCAAAAAACAAAAGAACTTATTAGATATTATAGTGAACAGGAGTTACGTGATATCTTAAGAATGCTTGCTGATATGGATTTAAAAATAAAATCCTCAGATGTAGATGGTAACTTTTTAGTAGAATTATTTATTTTAAAGTATACTTAAAAGCCAAGGATTAGTTTCCTTGACTTTTTATTTTTTCTAGACGTTCATAGATTTCTTTTAGGTTTTTTTCATATCCAATATCTTTTGGGTGGTAATATTTTTTGTTTTTTAATTTATTTGGTAAGTATTGTTGGACTACAAATGCACCTTTGTAGTCATGAGGATATTTATAGTCTTTGGCGTTTGTTTTAATATGGGGTGGTATTGTTCCTACATTTCCTTTTTCTATGTCTGATATTGCTTCATCAAAGGCAATATGTGCTGTGTTACTTTTAGGGGAAAGGGCCATTTCTACTACGATTGTTCCTAGAGGAATTCTTGCTTCGGGAAGTCCTATTCTTTCTGCTGCATTGATTGCGGCATCTAATCTTGGACCTATAGCAGGGTTTGCTAGAGCGATATCTTCATAGGCAATTACTGATAATCTTCTATAGATGGAGTCTAGGTCTCCTTCTACGACTAATCTTGCGAGATAGTGAAGTGCTGCATCAGGATCACTTCCTCTAATTGATTTTTGTAATCCACTTAAAACGTCATAATGTCCTTCTCCATTTTTATCAGAAAAGAAAACTGGTTTATTATTGATAGATTTTATTTTTTCTTCTGTTATTTTTTTATTATCTGTTGAATAAAATGCTACTTCAAGTAGATTGTAAGCGTATCTTAAGTCATTTCCTGAAAGTTTTGCAATTAGTTCGATACTTTTATCATCAATTTCAATTCCTTCTAAATCTGGGTGCTTTATAGCTTTTTTTAAGCCTTCTATAATATCTTCTGTATCCAGTTCTTTTAGTTCAAATAATTGACAACGGCTTCTTATAGCAGGATTAATTGCATGATAGGGATTTGATGTTGTCATACCAATTAAAGTAATTAGACCACTTTCTAGTTGTGGCAATAATATATCTTGTTTATCTTTATTTAGACGATGAATTTCATCCATGATTAAAATTATACCATCATACATTTTTGCTTCTTCAATTACAATGTCTAGGTCTTTTTTAGTATTTATTGTTGCATTTAAAAAACGGTATCTTAAGTTAAGATCTTTTACTAAAGCATTGGCAATTGATGTTTTACCAATACCTGGTTTTCCGTATAAAATCATAGAAAAAAGGCGTTTGTTTTTTACTAGATTTGTTAAAATTTTTCCTTCTCCAATTAAATGTTTTTGCCCAATTACTTCAGAAAGAGTAGTAGGAGCTAGTTTTAATGCTAAAGGTTTATTCATAATATCACCATTTATATTTTATCAAATTATTGTTCGATTTTAAATATTTATTTTTATTTTGTAGTCTATTTCTTGTTTTTGCTTGGTTGTCTTTTTTTGTTATTTATTCTATACTTATTATTAGGTGAAGTATATGAAAATAGAGGATGCTATTGTTGATTTTATTCAGTATTGTCTTTTTGAAAAGGGACTTACGGATCAGAGTGTTAAATCTTATCAAAATGATCTTGGTGTTTATTTTGATTTTTTGCAGAGTAAAGATGTTGTTTTTGTAAAAGATATTAATAGTGATCATATTAAGGAGTTTTTGAAGTGGCGAGGAGAAGAAGAGAGTAGTAGTACAGTTGCTCATAATTTAACAGTGATTAAGAATTTTCATAAATATTTAATTAAGGAGAATATTGTGAAAGATGATGCTTCTTTATTTATTTCAAGACCAAAGTTACAAAAGAAGTTACCGAGATCTCTTAGTGTAGAAGAAGTGGATTTACTTCTTGATATTCCTCTTGTTACAGCATTTGACTATCGTAATAAGGCTATGTTAGAATTAATGTATGGTGCAGGACTTAGAGTGAGTGAATTAGTTAGTCTTACGATGGGGCAAGTTGATTTAGAGAATGGTTTGATTCGTATCATGGGAAAAGGTAGAAAAGAAAGAGAGATTCCTATTGGTGAGTATGGAATTTATTATTTAAAGGAGTATTTGGAACATCGTGGAGCACTTTTAAAATATAATATGTATGTGGATGCTTTGTTTTTAAATAATCATGGTAAACAGATAACTAGACAAGGCTTTTTTAAGATTTTAAAGGAGTTGCTTCGAGAAAAGGGTTTAAATCCTGATGTTTCTCCTCATACTTTGCGACATAGCTTTGCTACTCATTTGTTAAGTCATGGTGCTGATCTTAGAAGTATTCAGGAGATGCTAGGACATTCTGATATTTCTACTACAAAAATTTATACTCATGTTAGTGATGAGAAAGTTAGAAATGATTATAAAATGTATCATCCAAGGGAACATAAAGGAGAATAGAAAAATGAGATTTAAAAGAGTATTTTTAATGGTATTAGATTCTTTAGGTGTTGGAGAGGCACAAGATGCAGTTAATTATGGTGATAGTGGTGCTAATACATTGGGACATATTAAGGATAATTATGATTTGTTTATTCCTAATTTGAAAAAAATTGGTTTTTTAGACACTTTAAATATGAATGATAATCCTAATGTTGATGCATATTATACGATTGCTAGACCTAAAAATGCTGGTAAAGATAGTTTGAATGGTCATTATGAGATGATGGGAATTTTAAATCATATACCTTTTAAGACATTTAATCAAGGGTTTACTTTTGATATTTTAAATGGGATAGAACAAGTTACTGGGCGTAGAGTGATTGGTAATAAATGTTGTCAGGATGCATCTATTATTCAGGAGCTTGGTGAGAGGCAACAAAATTATGGTGCTTTAATTATTTATACTTCTGCTGATTCTGATTTGCAGGTTGCAGCTCATGAGGATTGCATTCCTATTTCTACTTTGTATGAATATTGCGAGAGAATTCGTGCTCTTACTTTACGTGATGAATGGAGAGTTGGGCGAGTAATTGCTAGACCATTTACTGGTACTCCTGGACATTATCGTTTTATACATAGTGCTAGAAAGGATTATTCTGTTAAACCGCCTGAAAAAAGTGTTTTAGATAGTTTAGTTGAACATAAGTATAATGTCATTGGTATTGGTAAGGTTAATGATATTTTCGATGGTCAAGGTATTAATAAACAGATGAAAGCTAATAATAATATGGAAGCAATTAATAAATTTACAGATATTATTGATAAAAACTTTACAGGTCTTTGTATGGTAAATTTATCTGATTTTGACAGTATGTATGGTCATACAAGGGATGTTGAAGGTTATGGTAAGGCAATAGAGGAGTTAGATGTTGAAATACCTATTATTTTAAATAAGTTAGATACTGGAGATTTATTAATTATTACAGCAGATCATGGAAATGATCCTACTTTTGCTGGAAATGATCATACTAGAGAAAATGTTCCAGTTATCCTTTATAGTAGAGATTTTTTAGCGCCAAAGAGATTAGAAGCATTTGATACACTTGCTAATATCGGTGCAACAATTGCTGATAATTTTGAAGTGGAAATGCCTCCAATTGGAGAAAGTATTTTAGATGAATTAGAGTAGGGAATGAGACTAACTTATTAGTAAGGTTTAATTAATAGAAAGAAAAGTAGGGGAATAAAAAAGTACCTATAATAATAGATACTTTTATAATGATTCTTCCCCTACTTTGTTTTTTTAAAACTTTGGCAGATGGTTTCTTCTGTTTTTTTACAACAATTATTATTGCATGTACAACTTATTTTTACTTCATCTAGTTCACAACATCCTTTTTCACAATTGTTGTATTTACATGTCTCTACATCACATTTAATTATTCCTTTATTCATATTTTTTATCCTCCTAATTATTAGTCTTTCCATCTGACATAATTTTATGTATATAAAATGTGTTCTAAAATGAATCGAGATGGATAATTGGTCATCTTTTTATATTTCGATTGATTTTAGAGCACTCTATTTATATGTACTAAAAATAGGGGAATGGTTATTTTATATTATGAGATGGTAATTGATGAGATTATTTTATTCTGTTTTTATAGCAATATGAATATTTCATTTAAAGATAGATTTTAATTAATTTTTCATTAATTGTAAATTAGTTATTATAATTTTGTTGTAATTAAAATAATTATTTTGGTATTTTTAAGTTATATAACAAATATAAGCTAGTATATATATTAATATATTAAATTAAATTAAATTAATCATTTTAAAAACATGGTTTGGTATTATACGATATGATTTAAACTTATTTTTTAAATATATGTAGCTTCCTATAATTGATATTATGTTAACTTCTTTTTCTTTTCTAATTTTTCGTCTTCTATCTTTACTTTCTCTAGCATTATATTCCCTTCGTTATTTACTTTATATGATATATTAATTTGTTGATTATATGTATTGCATAATAGATCTTGATATTCTATATTTATATTTAATTTTTCTTCGTTTATAGGTAGTTTATATGATATTTTTGTTTCTTCATTTACTGCAAGAGAATTTTGATAATTATTAGATAATATATTTTCGTTTTTAATTTTGATATTATATTTTTTTATTGTATTATTTCCTATGTTTTTAAACTTTAAGTTTAATGTATTATTTACTACATTTATTTTATATTGTAGAAATGGCATGTTATTTATTCTCTTTGTTTCTTTTTCATTATCCTCTGTTCTAGATAATTGTCCTATTGTTGTAATTAGCACAATAAATCCACTAATTAATGTTCCAAATAAAGAACTTATACAAGTTGCTATAAAATTAAACCACTCTCTACTATTAGTGCTATCTACCCATTTTAGCTTACTAGGAAGGTTTGTAATGTCAGCAAAATATAGTGTTATTATTGCGAAGGTTATTATTTCAATAAAAATTAGTAAAGTTTTCCCAATTTCATTTTCTTTTTTATAGAGATAGTGAAAAAACATAAGCCATAATATACAAGCTAAGACGAATCCTATAATCTGTGAAATCATCTATTCCCTCCCCTACATTTTGTTTTATATAAAAAGATTCTTTTGGAATCTATACTTTTCTTGATTGGATTTCTGCAATTTTTTCAAATACTTCTTTGGCGTTATCCTCGTTAATTTCTGTATATCCTAGTTCTGCTAATGCTTGAACTTTTGCAGAGTTTAATTCTTGTGTTCTAGATAGTTTTTCTTCTTTTTTATGTTCGATATCTTGTACGAAACGTTTATGTGTTTCACTAATCTTATTCTTTGATGCCCCACCATTGTTATATAATGTCATTGCACTAAACATAATACTTTCAAAAATAAATTGCTTATCACTATTGAAAACAAATTCCATCGGATCTGTAAATCCTAAGGACTTAGACATATATGCTAAAATATATTTTAATTCTTCTGTTGTTTCCATAGATTGTAGGAAATGATATAAATATAAATATGTATTATAAGTGTCTTTGGTTTTATCTGTTGCAAGTTTTTCCTTTAATAGATTAATAATATCTGATAGTAGTTCTTGTTCTTTTTTATTAAATCCTTTTAAATCAGCAATTACTTCTTTATTAGAGGAGTCTTTTACACCTTCTTTTAATCTATTTTCTACTTCGATAATATATTCTCCATTTATTTTTAAATTTTTTAATTCTTCAATTTTTTCTATATTTAATAAACTTAGTAATTTTGCTGCTTTTTCTTTTGGCCAATCATTTAAGTTTTCGATTGCTAGATAGTTGTATAGCATTTGTCTAGATACTCCTAAATATTTTGCTAGACGTACTTTGCTAATTCCTAACTCTGTTAATACTACGTTTAATTCCTTCATTTTCATTACCCTCCTAATATAATTATAGACATATCAGAAAGAATAATCAAGTGTAAATTGACACATTTTAAAAATCCTTTTTTGTCCAATTTACTTTTTTATACATGCTCCTCCTAGGCATTCTTTTTTTTCGTTATAAAATACAATAAATTGTCCTGGAGTAATGGCACGAATTGGATTTTTAAAAGTTACTTTTATTATGTTTTCTTCTTCTTTTATCTTTTCTATTTCCTCTAAATTTCCTCTAGACCTAACTTTAGCATACAAAGGTTTTTCGTTTTGCTCAGTTTTATCCATTAAATAATTCATATTAGTTGCGATTACTTCTTTTTTAAAGAGTTCTTTATTAGGGCCTACAATAACTGTATTGTTTTTGATATCTAATTTTATTACATAAAGTGGTTTTTTGTAGGATATATTTAGACCTTTTCTTTGACCAATGGTATATTGATATAGTCCATTATGCTTTCCTAGAATGGTTTTATTCATTAATATGATGTTACCAGGTATGTTTTTTAATCCTTGTTCTTTTAAAAATGTTTTATAATCATCATTTGGAATAAAACAGATTTCTTGACTGTCTTTTTTGTCACTTACGGGTAGATGGTACTCTCTAGCCAATTGCCTTATTTTTTCTTTTGAGTTGTATTTAGCTAGAGGAAATAAAATGTGTGGTAATACTTCTTTTTCTATTTGACATAAAAAGTATGATTGATCTTTTCCGTCTACATCGCTCATTATTAGGCGATTATTTTTGATTTTTGCATAGTGTCCTGTTGCGATGTAATTAGCACCTAATTTTTTTGCTTGCTCAAAAAATATACCAAATTTAAATAGACGATTACATAGAATACATGGATTTGGTGTTTGTCCCTT
Source organism: uncultured Bacilli bacterium (assembly GCA_944359885.1). Lineage (GTDB taxonomy): Bacteria > Bacillota_I > Bacilli_A > RF39 > UBA660 > Faecimonas. Next base: position 25,429 of record CALVTC010000001.1, read on the forward strand.
TTGGTAAGAATCTATAAAATTTTTAATAATTTTTTGTTTAAATTCCTCTCTTAAATCAAAAATATAATGGTCTATTCCTATTTGCTTACAGATTTTTTTTGCGTCTTTTATTGCTTTTTTTGTTTCTTCATTGTCTAGTAAATACATTGTTGCTCCTATTACGTGATATCCTTGTTCTTTTAATAGGCAGGCAGCAACTGATGAGTCTACTCCTCCACTCATACCAATGACTACTGTTTTTTCTTTCATAAAATCACCAAGTTTATTATATCTTAGATTTAAAAAAGAAAAAAGATATCTTTGTGATATCCTTATAGAAAATTTAGTATCTTAGGTAATGCAAAGGTCTCTAATAGAGAAATAGCAATAGAAAACAGAAGAAATATTAGGCCAATTTTTAGATAACGTTTAATTATTAAATTCCAATTTCTAAGTTCTTTTTTAAATACACTTTTATAAAGTGCTATAGAAAAAGAAATGGCATAGTAACCTAGGAGAAAGCTCCCTAATAAATTTAGTATATTTGGTATTGTATAAACAATAGCGGTTATAATACCTTTTATTCCATAAGTTATTAAAATACTAGAGAAAGAAAATCCTGTTAGAAATCCTTTAAATAGGATTATAATTAATAGAAATGGAATTCCTATTAAAGAAATTCCTAATATCCAGATTAAGATAGTTACTAGGATGTTATTTGTGAGACTAGATATTAGTCCTGATAGATAATTAATGTTATTTTTAGAGATTGCATCTATGAAGTCTTTAATGCTAGATGTAATTAATTCTTTATTACTTTTTGATAGTATTGCTGGAAAGAGTATTCCTAATAAAATAGATATTATTGTTAGTATTGTTAGTATTAATAATAGTTTATTTTGTTTTATCTCTTGTATTATTTTTTTCATATAATCTCCTTTGATATACTTTATTCTTTAGTATTATTAACTATGAAAAAAATAAATTTACTTTTTTAGACATTTATCTTATAATGTTAGATGAGGTGTATAAAAATGAATGATAAAGTTGTAAAAGTGGTATCTGTTGTATTAGTTGTTGTGATGCTTGTATCATTTTTAAGTGTATTATTATTTTTATAAAAAATGACATCACTATTGATGTCTTTTATTTTTCTATGTATCCTTCTAATTCTGGCATGATTTCTGTTATGGTACCGTCTGGAATATTATATTTATTTACAATATCATTGATTCTTTTTGTGTCTTTAGCAAGATATAACATTAAGATTCCTGCGATTCTATTTGCAGTATATTGATCTAGAATTTTTCTATCTTCTGGTTTTATATGGTATTTTCTAGTGATATCTAAAATTGGTCCATAACCATATAAATAATTTGTTAGTGATTTAGAAATAAACTCTATTTCTTTATTTTTGTCTGTTAGTTTTACTTTTGTCCATATTTTCATAATATCATTCCTTTTGGTATCTTATTCTATCATAAATTCTTTAAAAAATAAAGAGACAAAATTTTATTTGTCCCCTTCTTCTAGCATCGTTGTAATAAAGATTCCATATCCTTTTTTTGTATCATTTACAATCACATAGTTTACTGCACCGATGATTTTATTATTCTGAAGTATTGGAGATCCACTCATTCCCTGAACTACGCCACCTGTTTTATTTAGTAAGTTTTCATCTGTAATTTCAAAAAGAATATTTTTGGTTTTACTATTGGTATCAATTCCTAGAATATTAATTTCAAATTCTTCTGTTTTATCGTTTTCTATTACCGTTTTTATGGTTGCTTTTCCTGTTTTTATGTCTTTAATGTCTCCTACTTCCATTGTTTCCATATTTGATATTTCTTCCATATATGTACCATAGATTCCTGTGATGTCATTGTTGTCTATTTCTCCCTTGGTAGTTGTTTTTTCATAAGTTGCGTTTTTTTCTCCTGCATTACCATCCCTACTTTTTTCGATGTTAGACACCGTTGCGTTAAATATTTTTCCATCTTTAATTTCAAATTTCTGGGCAGTTGTTGTTTCTATTATTTCGTGTCCTAAGGCACCAAATCTTTTTGTAGTAGGATCAATGTAGGTTAATGTTCCAACTCCATTAATCTGGTCTTTTACATAAAGACCTGTTTTTAGTACAGAGTCAGTATCTTCTTTTAAATTTAGAGAAATTGTTTTTTCCTCTTTTCCTCTTGTAATTGTAAATTCTACTTTACTAGTGTTTTGATTTTTTAAGGCATCTACCATTGTAGATATGGAGTTTACTTCTGTTTTATTAATTTTTGTGATTTTGTCGCCCACTTCAAAACCTGCATCTTTTGCAATGTATGCATTATCGACTTCGTAGAATCCAACTACTAAAACGCCTTTGGAATTTACTTCAATTCCAATTGTTTCTCCTGATGCAATTACATAATTTGAATAAGCATAAGCATTTATGGGAACAATAACTGTAAGAAGAATTGTTATGTATAGTAGTAATTTGTTTTTAAATTTCAAAAAAATCACCTCTTTTCTTTACTACATTTATAGTTTGATTTTTTTCATTTTTATTATGTTAAATAGTTTTTACCATTTACACTAAAATTTTACATTTTTTTTGACTTTTGATGTGGTTTTCGCTATAGTTATAATAGAGGTGATAATATGAAAGAGGATCGTATTGGTATTCCCGATTTTATGGAAAAAACAAGCGATAATTATTATAAACGACCAAGACAAAATTTAGATATTGAGGTAGATGATGATTATCGTTTAGCGAAAGAAAATTCTTTAAATCCAAAAATAGTTCAAGCAAAACGAAGTAGAAAAAAGTTATCTATTGGTAAATGTGTTACGGCTGGTATTGCGTTTGTAACAATTGCTTCTGGAGTTAATATGGGTGTTTCTTATATACAAGATGAAAGAAATTTACATAATTATTTGGAACCATTAAATCAAGTGCTTGTTGATAATAGCGGTAGAACACAAGGTAATGATGGATATTGGATTAATGATGTAGCTGTTGCGAATACTTATCGTGAAATGATTGATCAGGGTGAATATGATGAATTGGCAGTTGCCTATTTTGTTACGCAGCGTCTAACGGATACTTATGAACAGGATGAAGCTGATACAATTTTTGATATTGCTCTTGGCGAAGATCGAAATGAATGGGCTCAGAAACGTGGTTATAGTGGTATTGATGATCCTGCTTTTCTTAGTGAATCTCGTACTATGTTGCTTCGTAATATGAACTCTAAGGATTCACAAGATGAACTTGGTGCAATGCTTTCTGATAGTGTTGTTGCGATTGATACACAAGTGAAAGGTATGGGTGGTAGATAATGAAAGAAGTAGAAATGTATTCTTTTGATAATAAAAATTATTTTTTATTGTCAAAGATTGGAACTTATTTATATCTTTCTAATGAAGATAATCCTAAAGATATTATGATCCGTAAAGTTGATCCTAATCATGATGATGTTTTATTACCACTTGATAGTGATGAGGAGTTTGAAGATGCTTTGTTACTTTTAACTAGAAAAAAAGGTGGACAAGAATAAAAGAAGCTTTTGTCGAGCTTCTTTTTATTTTTTATTCTTCTATTTTAAAATCACTAAGAGATCCGTCTGGATTTACTATTTTGGTGATGGCTTCTTCTGCTGACTTTAGTTTTTCATCACAACTTTTTGCTAGTTGCATTGCTTTGTTAAATTCACGAATAGCATCATCTAATGGAACTTCTCCAGTCTCTAATTTTTTAACGATTTCTTCTAGATTTTTTAAACTTTCTTCAAATGTTAATTCTTTTTCTTCTGTTTTTGACATAGTACTCTCCTTTTATAATATTTTGGCATCAATTGTGCCATCAGTTAATGTTAATTCTATTTTATCGTTCTTTTTTAATTGTTTAATACTTGTAATTATTTTGTCCTCTTTTTTTGTGATAGCATAACCGCGTTTTATTGTTAGTAAAGGACTTAGTGGTTCTAATTTTGATATTAATTGTAAATACTTGTTTTTTTGTGAGGTAATTATTTTTTCAGGATTTTGAAAAATATAGGAGCTCATTATAGAGATATATTTTTTTTCTTTTATTGATAGAATGTTTTTACTTGCATATTTTAGACGGTCTAAGATCGAATCAAATTGTAGTTCTTTTGCTTGATAGATTGCGATTGGGTTTTGAAAAATATATCTACTTTCGATTTCTTCCAATTTTTGTTTATTTATATTGATTTTGTGTTGTATCGCTTTATTTAGTCTTATTTTTAATTGATTGAGATAATTTTCTACATCTGTTTTTTGAGGTACAGCTAGTTCTGCTGCTCCTGTTGGAGTTGGTGCCCTTAAATCTGCAACAAAATCAGCAATGGTAAAGTCTATTTCATGCCCTACTGCGCTTATGATTGGAGTTTTACATGCGTATATACTTCTAGCAACAATTTCTTCGTTAAATGGCCATAAATCTTCAATTGAGCCTCCACCTCTACCTACAATTAATGTATCTAAGTTGTAATCTTTTGATCTTTCTATTTGCTTAACAATATCTTCTTTTGCATTGTCTCCTTGTACAAGAGATGGAAAAAGTATAATTTCAGCAAGTGGCCAACGTCTTTTAATTGTTGATATAATATCTTTAATAGCTGCTCCTGTAGGTGCGGTTACTACCCCTACCCTAGTTGGTATTTTAGGGATTGTTTTTTTATGGTCTTGTCTAAATAGTCCCTCTTGTTCTAATTTCTTTTTCAATTGTTCATAGGCAATATATAGATTTCCTACTCCGTCTTCTAACATATCGTTTATATAAATTTGATATCCTCCATTTGCTTCAAAAACACTTATTTTTCCAGTTACTAGAACTTTCATGCCATCTTGAGGCATAAATTTTATTTTCTTTGTGTTGGATGCAAACATGATAGCATTAATTCTTGAAGTTTCATCTTTTAATGTAAAATAGAAATGTCCCCTACTATGAGCCTTAAAGTTTGATATTTCTCCTTTTAAGAAGACTTCATTTAGATTTACATCATTATCTATTTTATATTTAATATATCTAGTTAATTGTGTTACTGTGATATATTTATCGTTCATATACTAATCCCTTTCTATTTTTCTTCTTCATGATAAATTTTATCCAATATACCGTTTATCATTTTTGTAACTGCTTCTTCAGAATATTTTTTTGATAATTCTATTGCTTCGTTGATAGCAACAACACTTGGCGTATCTGTATAGATTAACTCATAAATAGCAAGAGATAGTATCGCTTTGTCTACTTTATTTAGTCTGTCTATAGTCCAGTTGTTCATATATTTATTTGCTAATTTATTAATTTCTTTTTGATGTTTTATAATTCCCTCTACACAATCATTTACATAATCATTTTCAATTTCTAGTTGTTCTTTAATTAATTCTTTAATATCATATTTGTTTTTTGTTTTATCTAGTATATAGGTTTGATAGATTACCTTCATGATAATCTCTCTTAATTCACTTCTATTTTTCATGTTTTCATTCCTTTCTTGTTACTTCTTTTTTTAGTTCGTATAAGTAATTTAGTGCTTCCATTGGCGTCATTTCTAGAGGGTTAATTTCTTTTATTTTTTCTTCTATTTTATTCTTTTTAGGTTCTGCTTTGCTTTCAGATAATTCAAAAAGTGATGTTTGTGTAAATGTTTCTTTTTTTACGTTTTTATGTTCATATATGTTTAAGATTTCATCTGCTCTTTTGATTAAACTTTCTGGAAGGTGTGCAAGTGATGCGACATGGATACCGTAGCTTTTATCTACTGCACCATTTTTAACTTTGTGTAAGAATGTTATTTTACCATCTTTTTCTATTGCTGATACATGAACATTCTTTAAATGTTTTAAATCTTTTTCTAAGACGGTTAATTCGTGATAATGAGTTGAAAACATTGTTTTTGCTTTGATTTTATCGTGAATATATTCAAGTATTGCCTGGGCAAGACTCATTCCATCATAAGTTGCTGTACCGCGACCTAGTTCATCAAATAAAATTAGACTATGTTCTGTTGCTTCACTAATTGCTGTATTTGCTTCTTTCATTTCGACCATGAAAGTAGATTCTCCACTTACTAGGTCATCGCTTGCTCCAATTCTTGTGAATATCTTATCAAATATTGGCATTGTACAGCTCTTACATGGAACAAAACAACCTATTTGTGCCATAATTACAGTAATTGCACATTGTCTCATATAAGTAGATTTTCCGGCCATGTTTGGCCCTGTGATTAATAAAATATCTGTTGTTTTATCCATAATAATGTCGTTTGGAATATATTTATCTTTCATAACTTGTTCTACTACTGGATGGCGACAGTCAATCATTTTAATTGTTTTTTCTTCGGTAATAGTTGGGCGAACAAATTTATATTGATCGCTTACGATAGAAAATGATTGTAGCATATCTACTTCGCTGATGATTTTGGCAATTCTTTGAAGCTTAGATATATACCTTTTTACTACTTCTCTTATATCCATAAATAATTTGTATTCTAAGTTGATTATTTTTTCTTCCGCTCCTAAAATGATATTTTCTTTTTCTTTTAATAATGGGGTTGTAAATCTTTCACAATTTGCTAGAGTTTGTTTTCTATCATACCCAAATTCTTCTTTTACTAGGTGTGTTTGTCCTTTTGATACTTCAATATAGTAACCAAATACTTTATTGAATCCAACTTTTAAATTTTTGATTCCAGTTCGTTCTTTTTCTTTTTGTTCTAATTCTAATATAAAGTCTTTAGAACCACTACTAATTCTTTTTAGCTCGTCTAACTCTTCGTTATACCCTTCTTTAATTAAATGTCCTTCATGTAGTGTAAATGGAGCATCTTCTAGTATCGTTTTATCTAGTAATTGATATAGTTCTTCTAATGTTTCTAATTTTTTATCATAGTTTATTTCTTCTAATATTTTTTTTATTGCAGGAAGATGAGCAAGAGAGTTTTTTAATTGTAATAAGTCTTTGGCATTTAAATTTCCATAAGTGATTCTTCCTGCTAGACGTTCTAAATCGTAGACATTTCCTAGTTCTTTGATTAAATCATCGCGTAGAATAAACTCTGTTGATAGTTTTTCTATCATGTCATAGCGTCTTTTTATTTCGTCTTTATTTGTTAATGGGTTTTCTATATTATATTTTAAATATCTAGATCCCATGGCAGTTTTATTTTTATCTAATAACCATAATAAACTATATTGACGTTCTCTATTTCTTAGAGTTTCTGTTAATTCTAAGTTTCTTTTTGTATTGCTATCAAATTCTAAGTATTCACTACTTTTTATTACTCTACATTTTTGTAAGTGATGTAGATCTCCTTTTTTGGTATCAATAATATAATAAAGGAGGTGTTTTAAAGTAGATGTAATTCTAATATCTTCTATATCTTTATAGATGTATTCGTAATTTTTATCTTCTAATTCTTCTTTTGTTATTGTTACTAAAACATTGTAGTTACTTCTTAATGTTTCTATTATTTCTCGATTGATAGAGTCGTTTACAATTACTTCTTTAAAGCCGTGTTTTACTACTTCTTTAATTACTTTATCTTTTTCTCCTTCTATTAACATGGCATAAACTTCACCTGTTGAAATATCTGCAAAGCTAATTCCATAGCAGTAGTCAAAATTATAGATGTTAGCAATAAAATTATTTGATTTAGAGTCCATATTTTCATCAATTCTAGTCCCTTTGGTAATAACTTGTACTACATCTCTTTTGACCATTCCTTTGGTTTCTTTGGGATCTTCTAGTTGTTCACAAATTGCAACTTTATATCCTTTTTCAATTAAAGTATCTACATAGGAAGCATAGGCATGATGAGGAACTCCACACATTGGAACTCTTTCTTCTAGGCCTGCTTGTTTTCCTGTTAGAGTTAATTCTAGAACGCGAGATGCAATGATGGCATCTTCAAAGAACATTTCATAGAAATCCCCCAGGCGAAAAAAGATAATACTATCTTCGTATTTATCTTTTATCTCCATATACTGTTGCATCATTGGACTTAATTTTTCTCTTTGTACTTCACTACGTTTCATTTTTTTCACCACTAGTACCATTATAGCAAAATTTCCTTTTATTTCCTAGTAAAAGATGTTTTTTAAGTATGTAAATAATTCATCTGGTTAGATGTTGTTATGGATTGTTTTTTACTTCTGAAAAATATTTTTGCAAAAAGATAATTTTTTCTTTTTTTAGGTAGTAATATGGAAAGTGTTTCTTCTTTTCTTTTTGTTATTTCTCCGAAAGAAATCGCTAATTTTTCTATTGGAAAGAATGGATTTATTTTTTCTTTATATACTGATAGAGTTGTTTTCATTAAGGCATTATAAGAGTCTGTTGCTTTAGAAAGTTTTATTGGTATTGTTTGTTTTGGAATGATGTTATTTGCGTATTTAATATAAAGATAGATTGTTTTCGTTTTTAGATTTTCTTCTTTTAATTTTAAGATGTTAAAATCTAGTAAAGGTATTAACTCTTGTATACTTTCTTTTGTCGATTTGATTGTTTTAAAGGTTGTTGTTGAAGAAACTCTTTTTGGTGTTTTTGTTTTTCTTAATTCTTTTATGGTTGTACACTCTAAACCTAGTGAGTGATTGATTAAATATTCAGCATTTTTCCCAAAAATTTCATATAATTTTTTGTAGGAATAATTTCTAATATCTTCCATGGTATCAATTCCGAGACCTTTTAGTTTTAACATCATGCTGTTGCTGATTTGCCAAAAGTCTGATAATGGTTTGTATGTAGATAAGAAAGTGAAATATTTTTTTTCATCTAAAAAAGCAATTATTATTTTTTTTCTTTTTGTTACAATATTACAGGCAGTTTTTGCTAGGAATAAATTTGTCCCTATTCCTATTTTTATGGAACTATATTTTTCTTTTGTTAAAGTATTTTTTAATTCTTGTGCAATTTTGTAATCTGTTTTTTGATATAGTTCTTCATAGTTTGTAATATCAATAAAATATTCTCCTTCTGAGTATAAAAAGATGTCTTCATAGAAGAATTTATCTGTTAGGATTTCGTAGATTTTTTCAGGACGTTTATCTTTCTTTATTTGTAGTACTAAGTATTTCTTTTTCATTTTTATTCCTCCCTTTTCTTCTGATTAAATTATAGTACAATTGTTCGTTAAAAGCAATCGAACAATATGAAAAAAATCGAAAAAAATTTCGATAAAAGAAAAAAAGAGAGAAATCTCTTTATTTTATAAGTGTTTTAAATTTGTCAATTAATTTGTCTACTGTGTCACATCCCATGAAACATAGTACAGAGTCTTTTTCTTCTAGTAATTTATTAAGAGTATCAAAAGAAATTATTTCACTGTTTTTTAAGTGATCTGTGATGATATGAGAGGTAATTTCTGGATAATCACTTTGACGTTCTCTGTTAGAAATAATATCAGTTAGATATGTTTTATCAGCGATTTGGAATGCTTTTATAAACTCCTCTTTAAAATCTTTTGTTCTAGAATAAGTATTTGGTACAAAAATTACTACTAATCTTTTTCCTTTGTACTTTTGTTTTACTGCTTCTAGTGTTGCCTTTATTTCTGTTGGATGATGAGCATAGTCATCAATTATAATGTAATCTTTTATTTTTGTTTCAGCAAATCGTCGTTTGGCATTATGAAAAGTTTCTAATAAACTATGAATTGTCTCTTTTGTTAATCCTAACTCTTTTGCAATGGTAATAGCAGCTGCGGCATTTAAGACCATGTGTTTACCATATAATGGAATGTCAAAATGACCAAATAATTCATTGTCGATATAAAGATCAAAAACGGATCCTGTTTCTAACAATTGTATATTTTTTATGACAATATCGTTGTTTTCATTTAGACCATAAAACTTTACTGGTGTTTTAAAATTAATTTTTCGTACTTCTTCATTATCTCCGTTTGCTATTATAAGCTTTTTGGTTTGGTTTGCAAACGTTTCAAAAGTATTTCTTATGTCATTAATATCTTTGTAACATTCTAGGTGTTCTTTTTCAATGTTTGTAATGATAGAATATGTAGGATGGTAATCTGTAAAATGTCTGTTAAATTCATCGCTTTCTACTACAAAGTATTTATTTTTTTTACTAGCGTAACCATCTCCTGCTCCGATAAAATAATTGCAACCTACTGTGTTTTCTAATAGGTGCTTGATAAGAGATGACGTGGTTGTTTTCCCATGCGTTCCACTTACACCGATTGTTTCAAATAAATCGATTACATCTCCCATGATTTCACTATATTTCTTGACTGTTAAGCCTAATTTTTTTACTCTTTGCATTTCCTTATGATCTTCTTTAAAGGCAACACTATAAGTTACGATTGCATCTTTTGGAATTTCATGGGTTTGGTCGTAATAGATGGGGATATTTCTTTCCTCTAGACCATCTTGAGTAAATTTATATCCTTTGGCATCATCATATCCTGAAATTTCATTTCCTAAATCATATAAAATTTGAGCTAGAGTTGACATCCCTGTTCCTTTAATTCCTATACAATAATATTTCATAATCTCACTTCTTTCTTTTCTACTATATTTTATGATATATGACTTATCATTCTACTGTCTCGTTCTTTTTTGGAGTAAATACAGCCACAATAATCTTGACGATAAAGCCCATATTTTTTTGATAATTCAATACTTCTTTTATAACCATTTCTTTTTTTGAAATCGGCATATAAGTATGTTGTTGTATATTCTTTATCTAATTGTTCGCCTATTTCATTTAACCAATTGCTATTTTTATAAGGACTGATACTTAACGTAGTTGTAAAATAGTCAAAACCTTGTTCTTCTGCTATTTTAGCAGTTTCTCTTAGACGCAGTTCATAACATTTATAACAACGCCTTCCACGTTCTTTTTCTTGTTCTAGTCTTGATGAGATAGTAAAAAATTCTTTTGGATCATATCTTCCTGCTTCTACTTTTACATTGTCCAAATTAAGTTCTTTTATGAATTTTTTTATTTCATTTAATCTTTTGTTATATTCTTCTTGATCTGTAATATTGGGATTATAGTATAATATAGTGATATTGAAATATTGAGCGATTCTTTCAATGACAGCTGATGAACATGGTGCACAACAAGCATGTAGTAATAGATTTTTCTTTTTGGTCATGCTGTTAATTTGTTCTTGCATTTTTATATCATAATTCATAGTACTCCTCATTTCATTTATGTATTATATCATATTTTCTGTTTTCATTTCTTGATTTTTCTTATTATTTTTTGTTTTGTCATGTTTTTTAATTATTTTACATAAATTTTACTATGAGTTCAGTTATGATTAGTTTTTTAGTTACCAGTTTTGCTGGTCTTTCTACTATGTTTGGGGTATTGCCTATTTTTTGGCATGGATATAAAGAAGAAAAAATTATTCCTATTTGTTTATTATTTGCAGCAGGAGTTATGTTGACTATTTCTTTTTCTTCTCTTTTTCCTGAGTCTTTATCTTTAATAGCCGAGAAGAGAAAGTTATTTCCTAGTATTTTATTCGTGCTTATTTTTATAGTTATAGGAATAATTTTTTCTTCGAAAATTTCACAAAAAATAGAAGAAGTATTTTCTTCTAATTATTTGTATCGTCTTGGTATTATTTCTGTTATTGCTCTTATTTTTCATAATATTCCAGAAGGAATTACTACGTTTCTTTCTAGTAATCATGACTTATCCCTTGGTATTAGTTTATCTTTAGGAATTGCCCTTCATAATATTCCGGAGGGTATTTCTGTTGCAGTTCCTATTTATTATGCTACTGGAAGCAAGAAGAAAGCTATCATTTTTACTTTTATCTCTGGTTTTTCCGAGCTTATTGGTGCTGTTATTGCTTATTTATTTCTTGCACCACTTATTACTTCTTTTTTATTAGGAGCAATTCTTGCTATGGCAGCGGGGATTATGATTCATATTTCTTTATATGAACTTATTCCCGCTTCTTTTCATTATCCTCTTACAAAATGGACTGTTTTGTCTTTCTTTGTTGGGGTTAGTGTTATGTTGATTTGCCATTTCTTTATTTAATTATAGTTGGAGCAAGAAAATCAAACATAGGAATATTTCTTAGTAGTCCATAAGTTATAAATATTATAATTATTATCATCCAGTATTTTGTTGGTATTTTATTATAGAGTGGTTCTTTTTTAGAAATAAGTGCATTCATACCGAAGAATAGAAAAATGGGTAAAGAGCAAAATAGTAAAGGATTATAACGAAATGCTTGATAGAAATTGAATGTGATTAGGGAATAAAACATCCTTGTAATTCCACATCCTGGGCAATATAGACCAGTTAGTTTTTTTATTGGACAAGCAAGATAGATGTGAAATTTATTTCCTAGTATTAAGTAAATAATAAGACTAGCGAAACATATTAGTGTTATTGTTATCTTCTTTTTCATCGAAAGAAAAAAGCGTAAATACGCTTATTGTCCATTTCTTATTATTTCGTTTAGATCGTTTTGCATTAAAGCGTAGTTAATAATTCCAAACCCTAATAATTGTAATACTAAGTATAATATGGAGTTGTCTTCTGCTCTCATAGCGTGATTACTTTTTGCTTTTTCTATTGTTTTTCCCATTTTATATGCCCAGTAAATTCCATAGATACCACATGTGATTAGGGTTAGTAGGAATGCTACTCCTCCGCCTGGTGTTTCGTTATCGTTACTTAATTGTTTTGCATCGTCTGTTAGAACTATGAACCAATAGATTCCATAAATACCGCAGGTTATGATAGTTAAAATGATTGATACAGCAATATTTCTTTCTTGCATTTTATCACCTCTATATTATTATCATACCATATAGTATGCTGGATTGCTAGATTTTTATTCTAATTCAAATGCTCCTGTATATAATTGATAATATTGCCCTTTTGCTTCAATTAGTTGATTGTGGTCTCCTCTTTCGATGATTTTTCCGTGGTCTAGCACGATAATTGCTTCTGAGTTTCTAACTGTAGAAAGACGATGAGCAATAACAAATACAGTTCTTCCTTCCATTAATTTATCCATACCATCTTGTACTATTTTTTCTGTTCTTGTATCGATAGATGAAGTTGCCTCATCTAGAATCATAACTGGGGGATTGTTAATTGCACATCTGGCAATCGAAAGAAGTTGTCTCTGACCTTGGGATAGTTGGGCACCATTTCCTTTTAAAGCTGTATCGTATCCATTTGGTAGACGTCTAATAAAATCATCGGCATTAGCAAGTTTTGCAGCTTGGATTACCTCTTCATCAGTTGCATCTTTTTTTCCATACTTAATATTTTCTTTAATTGTTCCCGTAAATAAGTTGGTGTCTTGTAAGACCATTCCTAATGATCTTCTTAAATCATCTTTTTTTATTTTTTCGATATTAATTCCATCATATCTGATTTTTCCTTCATCAATATCGTAGAAACGGTTTAATAGATTTGTAATCGTTGTTTTTCCAGCTCCTGTTGCTCCTACAAAAGCAATCTTTTGACCAGGTTTGGCATATAGTGTAATGTCGTGTAGTACTGTTTTTTCAGGTGTGTATCCAAATGTTACATTTTCTAATTCAATGTGACCTTTTAATTCAACATACTCTAATCTTCCATCGTGATGTGGATGACGCCATGCCCAGTTTCCTGTATACTCTTCTGTTTCTTCAATTTCTCCTTGTTCATTTTTCTTAATACGAACTAAAGTAACATAACCTTGATCTAGTTCTGGTTTTTCATCCATCATATTGAAAATTCTACTTGCTCCTGCCATTGCCATAATGATGGAGTTGAATTGGTTCATCACTTGATTAATTGGTTGAGAAAAATTTCTTGTTAATTGTAGGAATGAAACGATAGTACCAACGGTTAATGCTAAAGTACCATTTAGTGTTAATACTGTACCAATAATCGCAATACTTACATATTGTAAATTACCTAAGTTGTTTGCAATTGGCATTAATATGTTTGCAAATTTATTAGCTTTATACATATCGTCATTTAGGTTATTATTTAACGCTTCAAAATCTAGTTTTGCTTCTTCTTCATGAGTAAATACTTTAATTACTTTTTGGCCGTTTAACATCTCTTCAATATATCCATTTACTCGACCAAGAGAGTTTTGTTGTCTTAAGAAGTACTTAGAACTTTTACTGGTTATCCACTTTGTTATTAATATTGTTAGTATCGTAAAAATGATAACGCATCCCGTTAATAGAGGACTTAAATATATCATAGAACAAAATATGGCGATAATACTAAATATAGATGAGATAATTTGTGGTAAACTTTGTGATATCATTTGGCGAAGAGTATCAGTATCGTTTGTATAACGACTCATGATATCTCCGTGAGTATTGGTATCAAAATATCTGATTGGTAAACGTTGCATTTTTCTAAACATGTCATCTCTGATATCTCGAAGAACTCCTTGAGATATTACAACCATAAGACGGTTATATAGATATGCTGTAAAAATTCCAATTATATAAATTACTGCCATGATACTTAATGCTTTTAATAACTCTGTAAATACTGGATTTTTAACCTTTAGAAGTGGTGTGATGTAGTCATCAATTAGTTTTTGTAAAAATAAGGAACTAGCAACACTGATGATAGCATTGATAATAATACAACAAAAGACTAAAATAAATTGTTTTTTATAGTTTTTGGTAATATATGATAATAGTCTTTTTAATGTTCCTTTTTTGATTTTTCTAGCTGCCATTATTCTTCACTTCCTTTCATTTGAGATGTATATACTTCTTTATATATTTTGTTGTTTTTAAGAAGGCTTTGATGTGTACCAAATCCGTTGATTTTACCTTGGTGCATTACAATAATTTTATCGCAGTTTTCTACAGAAGAAATTCTTTGAGCGATAATAATTTTTGTTGTGTCTGGTATTTCTTCTTTAAATGCTTTTTGAATTAAGCTATCTGTTTTAGTATCTACTGCAGAAGTGGAATCATCTAATATTAATATTTTAGGCTTTCTAAGTAATGCTCTGGCAATACAAAGTCTTTGCTTTTGACCACCACTTACGTTAGTTCCACCTTCTTCAATATATGTATCATATCCATCTTTAAATTTAGAAACAAATTCATCTGCTTGTGCTAATTTGCATACACGAATTACTTCTTCTATATCTGCATTTTTATCTCCCCAGCGGATATTGTCTGCTATGGTACCTGAGAAAAGTACATTTTTTTGTAATACACAGGCAACTTCTTTTCTTAAAGACTCTAGATCATAGTCTTTTACATTAATTCCAGCAACTAATACTTCCCCTTCTGTTGCATCATATAATCGTGGAATTAGATTAACTAAACTTGATTTTCCACTTCCTGTTTCTCCAATAATGCCAATTGTTTGTCCTGATTTAATTTTTAAATTAATGTTATGTAGACATTCTTTGTTTTTTCTTCCTATGTAACTGAAACCAACGTTTTTAAATTCTATAGAACCATCTTTTACTTCTTTTATTGCTTTTTTATTATTTTTTATTGTAGGAACTTCATCTAATACTTCTACAATTCTTTCTGTAGATGCACGAGATATTGTTATCATAACAAATACCATGGATAGCATCATTAGACTGGATAATATTTGAATGGCATAAGTAAACATGGTCATTAACTCTCCTGTTGTAAATTGTGTCATATTACTGTTTACAATGATGGTTGCTCCAAACCAAGAGATTAATAAGATGCAAAGATAAATAGAAGATTGCATTAGAGGGTTATTTAAAGCAATTATTTTTTCTGCTTTGCTGAATCCTTTATAAATTTCATTAGAAACTTTCTGGAATTTTTTGGTTTCTTCTTCTTCTAAGACAAAGGACTTTACCACTCTTATTCCTGCAACGTTTTCTTCTACTACATTATTTAATCCATCATATTTTTTAAATACTTTTTCCATTAAAGGGTGAACTTTTTTTGTAATTAAGAATAAGCCTGTTCCTAGTATTGGTATTAGTATTAAGAAAATTAGAGATAAGGTTTTGTTAATGGAAAATGAAAATGCTAAAGAAATAATTAACATTAATGGTGCTCTTACTGCTACTCTAATAATCATTTGGTAGGCCATTTGTACATTTGTAACATCAGTTGTTAGTCTTGTTACTAGACTACTAGTTGAAAATTTATCAATGTTAGAAAAAGAAAAATCTTGAACTTTAAA
This sequence comes from uncultured Bacilli bacterium, assembly GCA_944359885.1. GTDB lineage: Bacteria > Bacillota_I > Bacilli_A > RF39 > UBA660 > Faecimonas. The sequence continues at coordinate 41,570 of CALVTC010000001.1, forward strand.
ATATAGGTCTTCTCTTAGATTTTTGGCAAATCCTGATGCTGCTTTAGCTGCAAACATTCCTGAAAACATTCCAAAGATTAAGGATAATATTGCACAGATAATTAATTCTATTGCTATTTTATATACCATATTCATATTTCCATCATAGATTCCTTTATCGATTAAGTTAGCCATTAGAAGTGGGATAATTACTTCTAGTACTACTTCTAAAGATACAAAAAACGGTGCTAAGATAGATGCTGTTTTATATTCTCTTACAGATTTTAATAGTTTTTTAAGCATATTTTTTTCCTCCTTCTTGATTTGTTAAATTTTTTTCTATTTTGTCTAAAATAAAGAGTAGAGTTTTTATCTCTTCGTTTGTTAAATTTTTTCTGATTTTATTTTCTAATATGTCAATTTTATCAATATCCATGATTGCTATTTTTTTGCCTGTTGCTGTTAGTGTTAGGACCTTTTTTCTTGAATCTAGTGGGTCACTTTTTCTTATTATTAAGTCTTTTTGTTCCATGCGATTTAAAATTTCTGTTGCTGTAGATCTACGAATTAATAATTTTTGTTCGATGTCTTTTTGATAAATTTGTTTTTCTTCTTCTGAATAAATATAGTCTAGAATAACACTTTGATTTTTTGTTAAATTTGAATTTTTCGTAATTTCTTTTTCTATTTCTCTTTGCATTAGATTGTTTATTTTCTTTATTTTTCCACCTATATCTTCCTTTTTCATACTACCTCCTATTTTGTTAGGCAACTAACATTTTATGATTTTCTTTTTTATTTGTCAAGAAAAAAATAATCTATCTATATAGATTATCCATTTTAAGAGTTTGTAGTTTTCTTTTGCTCTTCTATCTTATGTAGTCGTTTCCATTCTTTTATTTGTTCTAGTCGCTGTTTAAATCGAACTTCGTTACCTTGAGTAGATGGTGTATAATAGTTTTTTCCTAGTAAGGATGGTGGAAGACAGTCCATCGTTGTTAATTTGTCTTTTTTGTCTTGGGCAAACTGATAACCTTTTCCGTAATTTAAATCTTTCATGAGCTTGGTTGGTGCATTCCTAATTATTAAGGGAACTGGTTCTGCTAACATCTTTTTTGCATCACTACTCGCTTTTTGGTAGGCAACATCACAAGAATTTGATTTTGGTGCTAGTGACATGTAAATTACAGCTTCTGCTAGATGAACATTACATTCTGGCATTCCGATGAAATGACATGCTTGATAGACATTTATCGCAACATTTAAAGCATTTGTATCAGCAAGTCCTATGTCTTCTGATGCAAATCTTGTAATTCTTCTTGCAATATAGAGTGGATCTTCTCCTGCTTCTAGCATTCTAGCAAGCCAATAGACAGCGGCATCTGGATCGCTATTTCTCATAGATTTATGAAGTGCAGAAATAATATTGTAATGTTCTTCTCCGTTTTTATCATATAAAAGAGTCTTTTTTGTTAGGCATTCTTCTATTTGTTCTTCGGTAACTTTTATTGTTCCATCTTTATTTATTTGGGCATTGGTAATTATCATGTCTAGAGTTGTAAGTGCTGATCTTGCATCCCCGTTTGAAAAGGCAGCAATAATTTCTAAATTTTCTTCTGATATTTCTACTTTTTCTTTTCCAAATCCTCTTTCATCTTGAATTGCTCTCTTTAGTAAGGTTAATATGTCGTCTTTTGATAATTCTTTTAATACAAAAACTCTACATCTTGATAAAAGCGCGTTGTTGATTTCAAAAGATGGGTTTTCAGTTGTTGCGCCGATTAAGACAATTGATCCTTTTTCTACGTAAGGTAAAAAGGCATCTTGCTGTGCTTTATTAAAACGATGAATTTCATCTACAAAAACAATGGTTTTAATTCCTATTTTTTTATTATTTTCAGCTTCTTCCATGACTTTTTTTATTTCTTTGATACCAGATGTTACTGCTGAGAAAGTAATAAACTCTGATTTTGTTTCATGTGCGATGATACGTGCTAGAGTGGTTTTACCTACTCCCGGTGGTCCCCAGAATATCATAGAAGTTACATTATCGCTTTCAATTATTTTTCTTAAGATTTTGTTTTCTCCTATCAAATGAGTCTGCCCTACTACCTCGCTTAATTTTGTTGGTCGCATTCTAGAGGCGAGAGGTTCACTCATTGGTTTTTCAAATAGTGATGATTGGTACATTATCTATTTCCTTTCTTTTTTTATGGTATTATTATTTTATATGATTCGTCAAATTGGTCATTTTCGCTATCATAATATAGGTTTATTTCGTTTTCCGTTATCCAATTTATTTGCCATTCTACTTCTTCGTTAAACCCTGAACCTTCATATTTATAAATTAGAGTATTTCCTTTAAAAATGTATGGTCTACTTAAGTTGTCATAACGAAGTATAATTTGATTTTTACCAGATGGTGATGTTAATTTTTTATCTCTTGTTCTTTCATATTTTATATTATCTATTAGTAAATATATACTTATTGTTCCTAAAACTAATATAACTATGATTCCTAATAAAGCTTTTTTCATTACTGTGCCTTTTTATAAATCTCCTTTATAGAAGTATATCTTCATTGCATTATCTGAATATTTTGGCTTTGATACATCAATATCAAGCGTTTTTCCGATATAGTATATAATGTATTGAGATGCGATTAATAAATCAAACTCTGCTAGTAATCCATCATACCTACTTTCAATCAGTATGTTATCATCACCTAAATATTTTAGGAGCTCCTTTTCATATCGACTGGTTGATTTTTGCTTAAAATAAATTGAGCAAGTATTATCTAGATTCTCATAATTAATAAATCTTCCGTGTGAAAAGTTCTTTTTTTCATGAATGGTACAATTAAATGTACCAGATTCCATAATTTTACTTTCTAAATCATAGCTAGCTGTATCGCTATAGTCTCCACGAAAAATATTAATTGAATTATGTTTTTTCATTGTTTGTATAGTGTCTTTATTAAATAAGTTCTCTAATTCCTTACTCCAATAGTTCATAGATTCTTCAAGAAAACTATTCAAGTCAAAATTATTATCAGTCTTACTATAGTAATATTTTAAAAATATTGCAGCTGGAGCGACTGCACCCTCAAAAGATAAAAATCCTCTTTCTTTTCCCTTGTTTGATGAAGTTCTATAACTTAATATATTCTTCTTTGATATTCCGGTTTTTAATACAATATTTTGTAGTTCACCTTTTGTAATTATGTATATATTTTTATGATCAAAATCTTTGATACTACTTATAATATCATTTGTTGTACCAGAATATGAAAATAAAATAATTTTATTGATATTTCTGTTATTTCTATATAAAACATCTCTAGGATATAATGGGTATGTGTTACATCCAAATAGTAAATTAATAATTCTAGAGGCAAAGAATGCACTAGCATATGATCCACCAGTTCCTATAAATAAGCAATTATCATTTTCATTAAAATTTATGTTATTAATTTTTTCGCTTGCTGATGAGTTTGTTGCATTTATTATTCGTGTCTTTAAATTATTGATATTTATATTACAACGTTTAATTTTTTTTCTTTCAATATAATTAAAATTAGAACAAGTACATTCATCATTTACTTTTTTTATTTTATATAATGAGTTAATATGACCTCTTGCCCCCATTTTAGTAACGACTTTTGAAGTAAGTTTATTAGAGTTTTCATACCATTTTTTGAATAAATTGGTGTTATATTGAAAATTATTTTTTATACAATCTCTAATTATGCTGGATATAAAAGCATCTCCTGCGCCTGTAGAATCAATAACATTACCTTTTGTAATTAAATTAAAATTATATAATTTATTATCATATATAAATGTTGCCCCAGCTTCTCCTCTTGTTATGGTCATAAACTTTGGTTTTAAACATTTGTACAACTCTAAATCATCTTTTATTCTTAATTTTATTAGTAAAAATTTTTCTACTCGTTCATTAAAATTGATAATTTCAAACTTATTTTTCATTTTTTTTATTATTTCATCGTTACTTAGTTCTTCAAATTCAAAGTATTGTCCTAAATCAATTATCTTCTTATTTTTTGTTTTATTTATTATTATTTGATTTTTATTATTTAAATTATCAAAAACTAGTATATCATCATTTTTAATATTGTTAATTATATAATCACAATCAATTAAGCTTTCTATATACCACCTTTTATTATTACATAATGGGCATCTTTTTTTTGATATAAATGATAATTTGTTGTTCTTTTCAAGATATGAAACATGAAAACAACGTGTTCTTATGTTATCTAAAATTTTTATATTAGAAACATCAACTTTTAGATTTTCTAAGCTTTTTATTGCAATTTTTCCTTGCACATCATTCCCACATGAAGCAAATATTGATGTAGGTATTCCCATTTTTGCTAAATTTGCAATAATATTATGTGATGTCATTCCACCATTAACACCTAATAGTTTTCCGTTTTTGTAATAATAATCTGTAACTAAATCTCCTATGCTTACTACTCTCATTTTATTAATCTCCTTTTGTATTCCCCTACTTCACTATTTTCATTATAATCATGATTTTTAATTAAACATTGATTATTTTTTTGTTTTTAAACTAAGTAGCGCACAACATTCAACATGAAAGGTTCTTGGAAACATATTATATGGTCTAATATATTCTAGGTTGTAGGATGTTTTTAATAGATTGATATCTCTTGCAAGTGTTACAGGGTCACAAGAGACATAAATTATGGTTTGAGGATTTATTTGTAAAAGCTTTTCTATTACCTTTTTATCTAATCCTTTTCTAGGTGGGTCTATAATTGCAGTGTCATATCCCTCGGTTAATTTTTCGGTTAGCTCTTCTACTTTTCCTAATAGATAGTTACAATTTTTGATATTGTTTCTTTTTGCATTTTCTTTGGCATCTATTACTGCTTCTTTTACTGATTCAATTCCTAGTACTTTTTCTACTTCTTCACTAATATAAATGCCTATACTTCCTGTTCCACAATATAAGTCTAATACGTTTTTTGCTTGACGATGTTTTACGATATCTTTGATTTCTTCATATAGTTTTTCTGTAATGATTGGATTTACTTGAAAGAAAGATTTTTGTGATACTTGATATACTTTATTACCAATCATTGATAAAATATATTTGTTTTCTTTGTTGGAGTTTAGTATTTCCTTTGTTTTGTTTCCCATTCGTAATATAATTTCTGTTTCTTTCCCTACTGAAATATGTTTTATTTCTTGTTCTAATTCTTCAGTTACCAAAAGACAGTTGTCAATAGGGATTATATTTTTTGATTGCTTTTGATAAAGACCTATTTTTCCATTTTTTTGATGAAGGGTTATTTTATTTCGGTAATGGTATTCTTTATCATATATAATTGGTTTTACCTTTTCCTCTTGTTCGTTAGCAAATTTTTTTATAATTTCCTTTACTTTAGTCACTTTATATTCATTTTCTTTTGAGAATGAAAGATGCTCTAAATTACAGCCACCACAGATGGATGCGTATTTACATGGCGGTATTACTCTATCTTTACTTTTGTTTATTATCTTTTTTGTTTCTGCTAAAAAGTATTTTTTTGCCTCCTTTATTATTTTTATTTCTACTGTTTCCTTTGGTAAAGCGTTTTCCACAAAACAAATTTTGCCATTTATTTTCGTAATACCACGACCATAATGATCTAATTTTTCGATATCTACTATCAAGAGTATCACCTCTTTTTTTATTATAACATATTTTCTACATAGTTCTTTTAGAAAAATCCATACTAATATTGGTGATTATATGTTTTTAATTAAAAGAATAAAAGAAGCTTTCTCTGCTTCGAAAGACTATAAATTAAAGGAATTATCTATTGGTGGTAAAAAAGTCTATTTGGTATTTAATGAGGTATTGTGTAGTACTTCCATGATTAACGATTTTATTTTAGATAATTTAATTTCACTTTCTAGGAAAGATCTTAGAAAGGTTCGGGATGCATTACCGGATGCTAATGTAGTTGAAATTAGTGAAAAAGAAATTTTCTCTTTTGTAAATCAAGGATTTGCTGTATTAATTACAAATAAACTTTATGCAATTGAAGTTCGAGCTATTTTAGATCGTGGTGTTACTGCTGTACAAAGTGAGTTATCAATTACTGGGCCGAAAGATAGTTTTAGTGAAAATTTTAATACGAATTTAGGACTTATTCGTAGAAGAATTAAGACTGTAAAACTAGAATCTTTGGATATGGAGGTTGGTCGTTATACAAAGACTAAGGTTGCTATTCTTTCGATTAAAGGAATTGTAAAAGAGGGTCTTGTTGATAAAGTATATCGTCAATTACAAAGTATTTCTATTGATGGTATTATGGATTCTAGTTATTTGAAATCTTATTTAGAAGGAGATCATAGTCTTTTTCCTACGGTTATGATGAGTGAAAGACCCGATCGTGCGTCTATGGCTCTGCTTGAAGGTAAAGTGGTTATTCTTACGGATCTTAGTCCTTATGCCTTAATATTACCTAGTTTTTTCTTAGATTATTTTCATACAGTAGATGATTATTATCAGAAAAACAATAATACAACTTTTATTCGAATTGTGCGAGTAATTGCCTTTTTTGTGGCAATCTTTTTACCAGCTATTTATATTGCTGTTACGACTAGAAATTATGATTTGGTTCCTTATCGACTCTTACTTATTTTAAAAGCTGGTAGAACTTTTGTTCCTTTTGCAGCTTATATAGAGGCATTGTTTATGATTGTTGCTTTTGAAATTTTGAAAGAGTCGGATATTCGTATGTCAGCAACTACTGGAAGTGCTGTTTCTATTCTTGGAGGGTTAATACTGGGTGATGCTGCGGTTGCTGCTGGGATTGTTTCTCCTATCATGATTATTATTATAGCGATATCTTCTATAGCGGCACTAATTTTTCCATCCAATGAGTTAGTTAATGCTATTCGATTTTATAAAATAGCGATCTTATTACTTTCTGCTTTTTTGGGTATTTACGGGGTCTTTGTAGGTGCTATTTTCTTATTTTATAAATTACTTTCTATGAAAAGTTTTCAATTTTCTTATCTTTCTCCCATTATTCCTTTTGATAAATATGAATGGAAAGACTCCATTTTACGGAAAGAAGAAAAAACTAAGTACCGTAACTCTTATTTAACAGATAATGTTGTTAGAGGGAGGAATCTATGAAATTATTTAAGACAGTTATAGTCATCTTTATTTTATTATTGCCTATTATTATCTTTGGAAATAAAGAATACGTAGAGTTGAATGACTTGGCGATTATTCGCGGGGTTGGGGTTTCTTGCAATAATGATAAAGAGCTTTATTTTCAAGAAATTATTCCTGTAAAGGGAGATAATGGTATTCAATATGAATATGAGTATTATCAAGGCGATGGTAAAAATTTAGAAGATGCCTATCAAAATTTAGCTTTAAAGACTAAGAAAAAACTCTATTTATCTAAGGTTAAGTTTTTAGTTACTGATTGTAAATCTAGTGATTTTATTTTAGAACAATTTCGGTTAAAGGATATTAAAATTTATCATATACAAGATGATGTGTTTAAGAAATTAAAAAAGACTAAATTGTAGTCTCTTCGCATTGAAAATTACGATTAGTAAAATAGACTTGTTGAGCGATTTTAGAGGTGTTGAAATAGTTATTTACTAAGTCTATATTATTCGGATTATTATCTATAGTATCTTGATTAATAGTAACAGTTGTTATTTGTTCTGTTTGCTCGATATTAATTCCTGATACTTCTTTTAAATATGAAAGTTCTGCAGATGGTAATAATTCATCTTGTGATGTTGTTGCATTGGTTGATTGATTATTTATATTTGTATAAGTGATTTTTGTTTGATTAATTTTGGCGTTTATATATCGTATTTGTACAGTTTCTGTAATGTTTTCTGTTGGATAATCTCTTGTACATGTTATTGTTGTTATTGTTTTATTATTTTTTGTAATTGTTTTTTCTTCCTTAGGAAAAAATAAGCGAAATGTAGGCGGTAATATGATTAAAAGTAGTAATATAATTATGATTATATATATTCTAATTGGATGATAATTCTTCATTTTCTTTTTCTCCTTTTTGTTTTAACTTTTGATATTTATTTCCTATTATAAATAATATTATTGCAGGTATTATTGGTAATATAATCCATTTGATGATTGATTTTTTACTTACTCGTAAACTATTAAATTGCCTTAGAAATATAAGTTCATTTAAAGAAAGTATAAAAGTGTAGACTAGATAGATACTAAAAAGAAGTCCTATAAGTTTTAGTCCTGTGAGGACTCTTTTTTGGGGATCTTTTTTTCTATCTATTAGACCAATTTTTACTATGATAGCAAGTATTATGATGGTTATTGGGATGAGACCATAGTAAAAAATATTTTTATATAATTCTATATTTACTCTCATAACTTTTTCCTTTTCCTATTCAATTATAATCTGTAAAAATTTAGATAATGCCAAAGCTTGTTCTTCGTTTACGATTAATCCTTTCATACTTGGAATATCTATTTTTATGTGATTAATATTACATGTTCTGATATCTAACTTTTCTAAATTTGTCTCAAACATATCTACGGATTCTAAATTGCAATTTATTAGCTTTAAACTTTTTTGTTTCATTTTATATATGGAAGCATCTTTTAAATTACAGTCTTTTATGGTTACTTTATCTAATTCTGCCATAGACAGATTTGCATAGGAAAGATTGCAATTTATGAATTCTACTTCTTTTAGAAAGGCGGTGGAAAAATTAGTGCCAAGAAAATTACAGTTTTCAAATTTTACTTTATAGAAAGTTTGACCACTTAGATTTAAGTTTGAAAATATTGATGTTGTAATAGTAGTGTTTGTTATTTCTAGATAATCGAATTTTGAATTTTTCCAGTCTATTTTGTTTAAAATAGCGTTTTTTATTTCTAATTCTTCATAATGTTCATTTATTTCTTTATTTTCTATGGTAGTATTTTTTATATTATCTATTTTTTCCATAATTACCTACTTTCTATTTCTATACCTTTTTCTAAATATTTTTTCTTTTTCTTATTATGGTAGGCATTTTTAAAAGTGATAGGGACTCCTTCTGAGTAGTTGGTATCCATACCTAGTTGTACTTGAAAGTGAATATGTGGTCCTTGAGTGTTGCCACTATTACCTACTCTTCCGAGTGGAGTTCCTTCTTTTACGATATCGCCCTCTTTTACTAAAATCGTGTTCTTTTCTAAGTGACAAATGGCGCTATATTCACCGTGTGCATGTTTTATTATTATGTAGTTACCTTTTGGATCATTGCAGTCACAAATTACTTTTCTATCTGGTGTAATATGCGTATTTTCGTATTTGTTTACTACTTCTACTATCCATCCATCACAAGGAGCATAAATTTCTTCTAGATAGGAGTAGTAGTTTTCTATCTTTGTTAAATCATCATGGTATGGGAGGTTTTGCTTTCTTATTTCAAAATCATAAGCGTAACGTTGTCCAGGTATATGATAAGAATGGGAGTTTTCTTTTTTTATTCCACCATACTCTATGTACCAAGTACCAGAAAATGGGAGACGATATTTGTTCTTACTCATGGCGTTTTAATCTTTCCATTTTTTCTCTTAATTTTAATATTCGCAATTTTTCTTTTTCACTTTCTTTTATAATATGATTTTCTTTAATAGAAAAAAGACAGCCTTCATAAATTTGAAAGGGAAAATCTTCTATTTTTAATTGTTTTTTTTCACTGGTTTTTAAATTTTCTGCCATTACTATGTTGTTTTCTATTTTGTCAATTGCATATAGCATGTTATCACCTATCCATTCGTATCCGTTGTCATTGTATTAATTTCAATATTTACTCCGTCTGTTATCATTTGAATTGTTCCATCTTCATCTGTACGATATGTTGTGATATTGTTTTTTGCTAATGTATTTAGTACTTCATTATGAGGATGATTATATTGGTTATTCTTGCCTACAGAGATAACAGCGTATTGAGGATTTACTAAATTTAAGAAATCTTCGTTGGTTGCGGTAGAAGAGCCGTGATGCCCTACTTTTAAAACTGTGCTTTCTAAATCTTTTCTATCTAAGCTATCTTCTACTTTTGTAGAAGCATCTCCTGTTAAAAGGAAACTTACATTTTCAAAGCTAATCTTTAGAACAATAGATGTATCATTTAGATCACTTTCTTCTTCTGTCCCAACATATAAGACTTTCACACTAGCGTCTCCAAGAGAAAATGTGTCATTTTTATTGGGAATACTTAGAGAAATATTTTTTTCTTCTAAAGCGTCTAAAACATCTTCAAATGTTTTTGTAGTTGTGATAACATCTGGCATATAGAATGTTTCTATATTAAAGTTTTTGATAATATCATCTAATCCTCCAATATGATCTTCGTGAGGGTGTGTCCCTACTACATAACTAAAATCTTTAATTCCTTGATTTTTAAAATAAGAAACTAGCTTAGGACCGTCTTCATTATTTCCAGCGTCTACTAACATGTAATTACCATTATTTTCTAGTAGAATGGAATCAGCTTGTCCAACGTCTATAAAAGTTACTTCTAATCTATTTTCTGCAGTTACTGGTGCAGATTCTACTCTTTTATTTAGATTTTCTTCTGTTCCTTCTATGGGATAATTTTCAAATAAATAAAAAATGCCAATTACAATTAATATCAATATCGATGTTATAAATTTTTTCTTTTTTCTCATATTTTTACCTCTATTCTATTTTAATCATATCATATTTTTTTAATATTATGATATGAATTTTTAAAGATAATCTTTTATTACATTTTTTAATGTTTGTTCTTTGTCTGTAAAAGAGTGATCGGCACCTGGTATTATTTTTACATCTCCAATTTTTATGTTTTCTTTTAAGTATTCTTTTACAATATCTATATCTTCTGTTAAAACATAAGAATCTGTCTCACCAAATATTGCTAGTACGGGGATAGAGATTTCATTTAATATTTTACTTTTCGTTGATTTTTCTCGATATCTAAAGAAGTCATTTTCCCCATTTGGTAAAAGGTCATAATAAAAAGTTTTTGCTGAAATATAATTGGTTGCAAAAAAAGAAAATGGAATTAGACTGTCTTCTTTATTTTCTTGGGTTAACTTTGTTGACTGTTTTTTTGCTTCATCATACTCATTTTTTTCTAAGAATTTTTTAGCAAGATTAGGCATATCACAGGGGGATAGTAAAATAAGACTTTTTATATTTTCATTTTTTCTTTTGGTATAGTAATAAGATACTTTGTTGCAACCATAACTATGTCCTTGTAAGATAATCTCATTATAGTTATTTTTGTTTGCCCAGGATATTACTCCATCTAAATCTAATAAGCAATCTTTAAACTGTTCATAACATGCTCCTAGTATTATTCTTTCTTTATTTTTCATTAAATCGCTGACAAAACCTCGTCCGCGGTTATTAAATGTTAAAAAGGCATACCCCTTTTTGGTATATAGGGTTGCTAGAGTATCTAAAAAATGGTTTTCATAAAAATTGCCATTAATTCCATGAACATGAATAATTATTTTATTTGTCTTAGTTTTTGGATAATATAGTATTCCTGGAAGTTCAATTTTGTCTATTGATTGGATTCTTACTAGTTTCTGATTCATTCTGTTCTCCTTTTATCATTATCTATTTGTATTCATTTCTATTATATATAATTTATTTTTATTAGAAAATAGTTTTATTAGTCCTTAAGTTTTCTATAGATAATTTCTTTTAAAAAGTTTTATAAAAAAATCTCATCTGATGGGAAAAGATGAGATTTTTGTTACCTTTTTATATGGTTTTATTCTTAAAGCGTGATAGTACTTTTTGATTCTGATTCTTTGGCTCTACCATTACTGCTAAAGCATCATATTGTGATAGTTCTATTCCGTAAGTGTTTTTTATGATTTCTGTGTTTGGATAGAGAGCTCTTTCATAACAATTTTTTACTACTCCTTTTTCATTAATATTTTGAAATGGTTCTATTTGTTTTAAGAAATCTATTTTTTCTGGAATGATTGTTCCTGGCAATGTAGATAGAGTATTATGAAAACTATTTAATAGAGATTTTACCATAGCAATATTTTGTGTTCTTAAAGAGATAAAGTCTGTCTTTTCTTGCTCGTGGGTCCTTTTTATTATTTGTGAAGAAAGATTTTTCCCTTGAAAACTAGGGTCAATTACCATTCCTGATAGATATAACATAGTAGTAATCTCTTCTTGTAGAGGTATTTTGTAATTTTCAAAAACTCCAAAACCAAGAAGCTTTCTTCCTTCTATTAAAAGTTTTACAATTGCGGTATCGTTTGCAAATAAATGAAGATACACATCTTCAAATGTTACTGGAAAATTGGCAACATTACAGAGGCTATATGCTAATTGAGCAATATGTTCTTTTCCTAGACTACTATCATAGTCAATTATTTTCATATATCAATTCCTTTCGTTATAGAATTCTATTATTTTTTTGTATAAATATTCCACTTCTTTTAAGGAATCGATTTTTATATATTCGTTTTTTTGATGAGATGTGTCTGGTCCTGGACCTAATATAATAAAGTTTTTATTGATATAAGATGCTTCTGTCAGATAACATTTTGTTTGTTTTTTATGAGAAATTTTTTCTAAAAATGAAATATCTTGTGAATTAATTCTTGGTGGTATTTTTTGTTTGATTTCTAGTGTTGCTTGTTTTGTTTTTAATAGAATTTTTATTTTCTTAAGGATTGATTTTAGATGGTTTTCTTTTGCAATTCTAAAATCGATTGAGATTTCACATTTCCCAGCAACGGAATTTACAGATTCCCCTCCTTGAATCATACCGATATTCATTGTTGTATATGGGATTTCAAAGTCTTGTACAATGTTTTGTTTTAATGTATTTTCATAATATAATTTAATTTTATTAATAAAATCGATACATTCATAAATAGCACTTTTTCCTTTTTCTGGTGTAGAAGAGTGACATTTGGTGCCATAGAAGGTAATTTTTAATTCTAATACTCCCTTGGTTCCATAGATTGGAATGTTGCTGGTAGGTTCTCCTATAATAATATTTTCTGGAATTATTTCATCTCTAATAGTTTTAATTCCTTCAAAACTAGTTTCTTCATCGTTTGTAAAATATAATGATAGTTTGTTTTTGTCTAGGTCTAGTTTAGATATTGTTGATAGCATAGCTGCTAGTCCGCCTTTCATGTCACATGCACCTAAACCGATTAGTTTATCGTCTATTTCTTGTAATGTAAACGGATCATTATCCCAGGATTCATATGGTACTGTATCGGTATGACCAAGAAAAGCAATATTTGGATGGCATCCGTTTGTTGCAATTAAGCATTTTTTTATTCTCTTTGTCTGAAAACCATATTCTTTTAGATAATTTTCTATAAAATCTAGTATTTCTTTATTTTCTTTATCTTTAATTGTATTATAACTTACTAATTTTCTTAAAATTTCTTTTGATTCCATTTTTCCTCTCCTTTTTCTAGAAAAAAAGAATACAAGTTTTTCAACCTGTATTCTTTATTTTTATTTCATACAGGTATAAGCAACGCAAAAATCACTTATACCTGTTTTCTATTTTTAGAAAATTGTATAAGTGTTACCCATATGAAGACGCCATGCATTCATTTTATTTATGTTCATATAAATAACTTCCCTTCTATTTATTTTATGCAATCATCTAGGATTGATGAGTTTATCGTAACATTTTTCTTTTTCGTTAGTCAAGATAGATTTATTTACAAGTTTTAATTATATTTACTATTCTCCTATATAATTAACACATTCTAATTCTCCGTCTGTCATAAGACAATCTGGTGTAGAAACATATGGAGTGTAAACACTAATTCCAGTGTTACCATTTTTAGTATCACTTAGTATAATTGCTGGATAAACATTCTGTCCACTTTGAGTTTCAGCTACTCCTTGACCAAAGTTATAATTATCTACTCTAAAATACTTGCTTACTCCATCTACTGTTGCGGTGCCATCTTGATTTAAAATAATTTCACGACATACGGATGCGTTAAAGCATGCTTCATATTTGCCATATTGTAAGGTATAATTTCCTACTTTTATACTAGTAGTGCTTGTTGTGTTTTCTTCTTCGTTTGTTGCAGAGTTTACTTCCATATTTTTTATACTATCTTCAACAGTTTTCTTTACTTCATCTGTTATTAACTCTTCTTGTTTTTTATAATCGTTTAAATTTTTTCGAAAAGTATTTTTATCTTCAGTAAACTTAAAAAAGGTTTCTTCTACATTTGGATCAATAAATAATTTATCCTTATTTTCTTCTGTGGCATTATCTAATTTTATTACTCCATTTTCATTTGCTTTATAGAAAACTTGTCCAAAATCATCTTTATTTTCGTATTCTGCCCAACTTTGTAATAAGCTTTCTAATAATGCATATTGTTCCTCATCATCCAAAATTCCTACTGTGTAATAAGCATACTCTTTTTTGTCATTGTTATATAAAAACATTACTTTTGGACATTCATCATATGAAAGACTGCCTAGAAATATAACCTCATTATCTTTTATATAATAATAGTGTAAATTTGAGTTACTATCTTCTTCATCTGTTCGCTTTTGTTCTACATACATGATAGGAATATCACTGATTTTTGAATCTAGAAATCCAACATTACCTATTTCAATTGGATTTAATTCTTTCAAATTTTTTAAATAATAAAAATATCTATCTTTCCAATCTTTTATTTCTAATTTATTTTGTTCTTCATGAGTTCTATGTGTAATACTGATTCCTAATCCTATAATTCCTAATATAATAATTAATGCAACTACTGTAATAATAATTAATTTTTTCTTTTTCATATATTTTCTCCTTGATAAGTATTATTTTAATAATTTTGAATTACTAAATATAGGATAATATTTAGTTTCATCATTAAATTTTATCTTCTCAAATGATATAGTTACATTATAATAATTATTGCTATTTGTATCTAATACCAATATGTTATAATCTTCACCAGTTTTATTATAATCGCTGAATTGCCAGGTATCATATGTACACGTTCCGTTATAATTTTCGATATTTTTAGCGTCTGAAGTCCAGTTTTCAGAAGTATAACCTGTTATAATTGGTTTTTCTTCAAATTCTTTATCACATAATGCCGCAACAGTATATTGATCTATTTCTTTTTCTTTTAATCTATCTGTTATTTTATAAAGCGCTAAACTAAAATAACCGTTCTCATCTGCTTCCTCTTTTAATTCTTCTACCGTATTATTAAGTATGTCCACTAATTCTTGATTATCTTCTTTTACGTTCGAAGTATCTTTTTCTTCGCTATTTACGTTTTCTTTAGAATTGTTTTCGACATTTACTTTATCATTACCGCATCCTGTTAATCCTATAAATATTATTCCGCAAAATAATATACCCAATATTTTTTTCATTTTACTCCTCACTTTCATAATACATTATACTATACTTCGAAGAAAAAATATATAATTCTATCATATTCTATTTTTTGTTTATAAGCTCAAACGCATTTTCTTTATTTGCTTTTTTATGTTACATATATCTTTTTATATAAATCTTTATTCCTTCAAACATGATGTTATAACTGACATTGTAATCTCTATCATGATAACTTCCACATTCTGGACATATCCAACTTCTAACACTTAACTCTTTTACTTCCTCATTTTTATATCCACACCGACTGCACTTCTGACTGCTTGGATAAAAACTGTCTATTTTGATATATTTCTTTCCAT
>CALVTC010000002.1 GCA_944359885.1 uncultured Bacilli bacterium
ATAAAACCCTTATTTTACAATATGACTTTCATTAAATTGTGTACAATTATTTATTTGATGTCTGAACTGTTACAAAAGAAAGACACTATTACATTATGTAAATACCTAAGGTCTTTCTTTAAATTATTATCTATGATATGTAGTATGTGTAGTATTTTCAGAAGAAAAAGAATCCATATTATTTAAGAAATTTACAAGTTCCTCCGTAGACATCTTATCTGAACTCGTTACCTCTTTCTTACTTTTGTTATCTTTTATTTCCGTTATTTCAGGTTCAGAATTATCAGCATTTTGAGTAGTCATAAATTCCTGCCCTGATACTGCTTTTTTACTTTCTTCATCCATACGTTCCCGAAAAGAATAACTCTCTTTCTTAGCTTTTTCTCTACCCTTTGTAAATCCATTTTTAAAGATAGTATAACCTAAAGTAAAAGGCTGAACAATTCTTTTCTTAAGTCCTACTTTCTCCTTTTTATTATCTTTCTTATGAAAAATAGAAACTACTTTATTTTTTATCTTAGAAAACGTACCCATTTTATTATCTTTCTTATCTTTTTTTAATCCATTTTTAAATATAGTATAACCCAAGGTAAAAGGCTGAACAATTCTTTTTTTTAGTCCTACTTTCTCTTTTTTACTATTTTTTCTATGAAAAATAGAAACTGCTTTATTTTTTATACCGTCTTTAAAACTAGAAACATGCTTTCTAATAAACCCTTTATTTTTATTCTTAGTTTCACAATCTAAACAAGAACTTGTTCTGTATTTATCATAGTTTTTAATAATAGTCTCCATATCCGCTTGATCAATTTCTACTTGATAATTGCCTGCTATCTCTTCTGCTTCATCTAAACTAACAACACGGACATTTCCATCACCATAAAAAACAACTGCTTGTTCCCAATTATCATAATGAAAACCAACGCGATCAGTAACATTCATTTTAACAATATTTAAAATTTCTTTTTGTTCGTTCATATTTAATCCCCCCTATTAAACACACCCAATTACAATAAGTGTTTATATTATAACAAAAAAATGCCCTTTTGTCAATCTTAACAACGTTCTTTTAAGCAAACAATCGTTTGCCCTGCATTAAAAATATCCAATTTAGCATCTACTACGTAGGGATTCTTTTTTAATACCATCTGAGTGGTCTTTCTTAATACACCACTTCCAATTCCATGAATAATAATTGCTTTCTTA
The DNA here is from genome assembly GCA_944359885.1 of uncultured Bacilli bacterium. GTDB lineage: Bacteria > Bacillota_I > Bacilli_A > RF39 > UBA660 > Faecimonas. The sequence continues at coordinate 1,207 of CALVTC010000002.1, forward strand.
CTACGCATAATATAACAATCTCTAATAAAATCATCAATCATAATTCGTGCATAATCCCTATCAAACCCATGCAAATCTAATACAGGAAATTGATTATATAAGTTCATCATAATCTAACACTTCTTTTAACTCTGGAATAGAAATACGTGCCCCCACTCTAGTAACTGAAATAGCAGACGTAATAGAGGCATAATGAATAGCGTCACGCAAAGAATAACCATTACCAACAAAATAAGTAAAAGCGCCATGAAAAATATCACCAGCACCAGTCGAATCAACTGCCCGTACTTTTATACTAGGAATAACCTCATAATCAGAAATCTTAGTAAAACTTCCCTTTTCTTCTAAAGTAATAATTATATTAGTTTGAAAATACTCTTTCATTTTTTCATAACAAAAGATTAAACTTTCTCTGTCATCTGCATCTACTTTTCTACCTGAAAACTCTTCTGCAAAAGTTTTAGAGCAAACAACATACTTCACTAATTTTCCAAGACGTCTCGTATCATCATTTAATCTACCAGCATCAAGCACACTAACAGCATCAGGATTAAACTGTAACAATTCAAAAGCAGTATCAGGGTGTTCACCATCAATCAAAATTAAATCTGCATTTCTCTGACCAGGATGATTCAATTTACGAACACTCTCTCCCTTAGAAGTAATAACTGTTCTACTGCCATTCGTACGATTAGCAATAATATAACTACTAGATGTTTTAAAACCAGGATGAACCTCAATACCATCAACAGCAGCATGAACTTTACGAAATTCCTCTATAATTTGACGACCATAATAATCATCTCCTACCGCACACAATAAAGTTGTATCCATTCCCCACTTTGCAAGTAAATAAGCACCATTAGAAGCGGGACCACCACCACACTCAATACGTTCAGAAATACGATATTTTAAATTTTCTTCTGGATAGGAATCCATAGGTAATGTTGTATCATAAGTAGAATGACCTACACATACGACTTTCATTATATCACCTCAATATTCTAAAATTATTATACCAAAAAGAAGACTAGTTTAAAAGAAAAACTTGCCATCAGCAAGTTTAACTTTTTACTATTTATTACGAATAGCAGCTTGTGCCGCAGCAAGTCTAGCAACAGGAACTCTAAATGGAGAACAAGATACATAATTAAGACCTACTCTATGACAAAAATCAACAGTCATAGGATCTCCGCCATGCTCACCACAGATACCAAGTTCTAAATCAGGTCTTGTCTTTCTACCAAGTTTAGCTGCCATATCTACTAGCTTACCAACACCAGTTTGATCAAGTGTTGCGAAAGGATCCTGATCTAAAATACCTTTTTGATAATAATCAGTCAAGAATTTAGAAGCATCATCTCTAGAGAATCCAAATGTCATTTGAGTTAAATCATTCGTACCAAAACTAAAGAATTCAGCTTCTTTTGCTACTTCATCAGCAAGCAAAGCAGCTCTAGGAATTTCAATCATCGTACCAACTTTATAATCAATTGTAACACCAGCCTTATCCATTACTTCTTTAGCTGTATCAACAACAATTTTCTTAACAAATTGTAACTCTTTTACAATACCAACAAGTGGAATCATAATTTCAGGTTTAACATGAATTCCCACTTTTTCAACATTAATAGCAGCTTCTATTACCGCTCTTGTTTGCATTTTAGCAATCTCTGGATAAGTAACAGCTAAACGACATCCACGATGTCCCATCATAGGATTAAATTCCTTTAAAGAATCTACTCTATTTTTAAGTTCCTCATAACTAATTCCCAAACTATCTGCAAGAGGTCTCATTTCTTCTTCTGTCTTAGGTAAAAATTCATGTAGTGGTGGATCTAAGAAACGAATAATAACGCACTTATCATCCATCGTTTTAAATAATCCCTCAAAATCTTCCCTTTGATAAGGTAAAATCTTTTCTAATGCTTTTTCCCTACTTTCAACATCTGTTGCAGTAATCATCTTACGGAAATTAAAGATTCTCTCTTCATCAAAGAACATATGCTCTGTACGACATAGACCAATTCCTTCTGCACCAAACTTCTTAGCTTGTAAAGCATCTCTTGGAGTATCAGCATTCGCACGAACTTCTAACGTACGATACTGATCAGCCCAGTTCATAAAAGTTTCAAAATTTCCAGTAATACTAGCATCAACTGTCTTAATTTGTTCTGCATAAACGCAACCAGTACTACCATCTAAACTAATATAATCTCCCTCTTTTAAAATACGTCCATCTTTTAAAGTCAATGTCTTCTTATGTTCATCAATTACTAAATCTCCACATCCAGAAACACAACATGTTCCCATACCACGAGCAACAACAGCTGCATGAGAAGTCATTCCTCCACGAAGAGTCAAAATCCCATGAGCAAGATTCATACCCTCAATATCTTCAGGTGAAGTCTCAAGTCGAACCAAGATAATATCTTTTTCACCCTCATCATGCATACGAACAACATCTTCCGCTGTAAAAGCAATATGCCCCGTTGCAGCTCCAGGACTTGCCGCAAGACCAGTCGCAACACATTGTGCTTTGCGCAAACTCTCTGCATCAAACATTGGATGAAGCAATTGATCTAGCTGTTTTGGATCAACCATCAATAAAGCTTCTTCTTGCGTAACCATACCCTCATCAACCATATCAACAGCAATCTTCAATGCAGCAGTTGCAGTACGTTTACCATTTCTTGTTTGAAGCATAAATAATTTCCCATCCTCAATCGTAAACTCCATATCCTGCATATCTTTATAATGAGACTCTAATATTTTACAAATTTTACTAAATTCTTCATAACATTCTGGCATTACTTCTTTTAATGTATCAATAGATTGAGGCGTTCTAATACCAGCAACAACATCTTCTCCTTGAGCATTCATCAAATATTCACCAAATAGTTTATTTTCTCCAGTTGCCGGATTTCTAGTAAATGCAACACCTGTACCAGATGTTTCTCCTCTATTTCCATAAACCATTTCTTGAACATTAACAGCAGTACCCCAACTACTAGGAATATCATTAAGTCTACGATAAGTAATTGCTCTATCATTCATCCAACTTCTAAACACAGCTTCAACTGCAGCCATCAATTGTTCTTTTGGATCTTGAGGAAATTCGCATCCTGCATGTTTTTTATACTCCTCTTTATAAATTTGAACAACCTCTTCTAAATCTTCTGCAGTAAGCTCAGTATCAAGTTCGACACCTTTTTCTTCTTTAATATCATCAAACTTTCTTTCAAAAGAAGATTTTGGAAATCCCATAACAACATCCGCAAACATCTGAATAAAGCGGCGATAAGAATCATAAACAAATCGTTTATTATTCGTAACTTCACTAAATCCATCTGCTACTTCGTCATTCATTCCAAGATTCAAAATAGTATCCATCATACCAGGCATACTGGCACGAGCACCACTTCGAACAGACACTAACAAAGGATTTTTCTTATCTCCCAAGGTTTTACCGGTAATACCTTCTAATTCATGAATCTTTTCATCAATCTGTTTTACAATTTCATCAGATAACTTTTGATCATGATCATAATAACTAGTACAAGCTTCTGTTGTTACAGTAAACCCTTGAGGTACTGGTAATCCAATATTAGTCATCTCTGCCAAGTTGGCCCCTTTTCCTCCTAATAGATTTCTCATATCTTTACTGCCTTCAGTAAATAAATAGACGTATTTCATTTATAGCCTCCTATTCTCTCTATTTACAATTTAAGTATAACACAGAAAATAAAAAAAGAAAAAATATTTTCATAAGAAAAAAAGAATTAGCTTAACGAACAAATTCTACTAACTCTTCTTCATCCATAAATCCAACATTCTTTTTTACTTCTTCTCCCTTAGAAAAAACAATTACAGTAGGAATAGACATAATACCATAACGTCTTGCAATATCTACAAATTCATCAACATTAACTTTGTAAGTATCTAATCCCATCTGATTACTTACTTTTTCTAAAATGAGACTTAACATTTTACATGGACCACACCATTCTGCATAAAAGTCTACAACAACTTTATCCTTTTGAATCACTTCATCAAATTCTTTTTCACTTTTTATAAGATTCATCAAATCATCTTTCCTTTCTCTTCTTTTTATTTAGTATATCATATCTTTCTTTCATATTACCATACATTATTTGATAAACATCACAAGAACTATATTCTTGTTCTAATAAACTTCTAACTCTACTAGCAACAGCAGGATACGGAAAAATAGAAACTTCTCCGTACTCAGGATCCGCATTCTTACAAAAGTCCATGTCATCTGTTGAAATACCTACATGTAAAATACCAACAAGATTAACGACATGACGAATATGATCAAAATAACGCTCCTCTTTCTCCTCTTGTTCTACAACATCTTTTATTTCCATAGGAACAACAAAGTTACGATTAGAAAAAACACCAATTAATCCATCTAAATCTTTTATTTTAAGAATCTCTTCATCAGATAAATTTCGATCTCTATTACATAAACTTCTAACATTAGAATGACTCGCCATAACAAGAAAATTATATCCAAGTTTCTTCTTTTCTTTCAAATATTGAATAATATCATAAAATGACTTTTCATTAGTATGTGATAAATCGATAGAAATACCAAGAGAGATTGCTTTATCTAAAAGTCTACGTCCCATATCCGTTAAACCATCATCACTTCTTCCACCAGATGCATATTTATTTTTACAGTTCCAAACTGGTAAAATATTACGTAGACCTGCCTCATAAAGATCATCTAAATCTTCTACCTCTAAATAATCACATCCCTCAATGCTAAATAGAAGTTCCGTATTAGGTAAATATTTCTTTGCTATTTCAGTACTAATTTGAAACATTTCTAAAACAGAAACATTCTCTCGATAATAATCTGGATGCAACTCTTCACTCATTTCCTCGCGACTCATAAAATAAAGATTGCAAACAACTCCCAAGACATTATCATCTCGATAATTTTTACACCACTCTTCTAAATAAGAATAGTCATTTTTTAAATAACAAACATAACAGACACTCAACAAATCATAATGCAAATCAAACACACAATCACCTACTGATAACGTTCAATTACATCTTCCAATCCCGAAATACCATCTAATTTATCTAAAACAATTAAATCTTCTGCAGCATCTGGACTAATAATATGATATTTCAATAAGATATCAAGAGTCTCTACATTAGCATCATTTTTACTAATATTGCCTTTTGATAAATCTTCTCCCAAGGCATAAACTTCTTGAATTGAATTACTAATATCCTTAGAACTTTCTGCCAAAACAGGACTCTCATAAACGATATAATGAGCAAACTTACTCTCTTGGAAGAAACTACTATCATGAAGAGGAATCAACAACACAAGTAACAAAACAAAAACCATAACATATCCAGTTATTAAAGCAACCACAGCTCCAATTATTTTAGAAGGAAGTAATAAAACAACAGTCATATGGACTAATTTTTGCAAAATACCAGACAATTTCACAACAATCATATAAATACTAAATAACAAACTATATATAATTAAGAAAGCAATTAATTGATATAGTAAGATATTTAAAACCTTAACTCCCTCTAAACTACCAGCAAAATTAAAAAATGGTAACCATTTGCATAGAATGTTTCCTAAAACACCCTTTAAAGAAAAAGAAACAACAAAAACAATAATAATTCCAACTAAAGATACAATCTCTTTAATAGCACCTCTTTTAAATCCAATAACAGCACACATTGCCAAAATTAAAATAATAATAACATCTAACAAATTCATAAAACATCAACTCCTACTATTTTATTATAAACGTTTTTCCTCATTTATGCTATAATATTTTTGAGGTGGAACATGAATATTGTTATTAAAGTAAATGAAGAAACAAAGCAAAAAATGATTGAATATTATAAAGACAAAGTAAGAGATAAAAAAATTCCCTATGCAATCTTTCAGGCACAAGAAGAAGATACTGTAATTACTTTATACGAATCCGGAAAAGCAATGTTTCAGGGAACAAGTGCTGATGTAGATGCAGCAATGTGGACAACTGTTTTAGATAATACGAAAGAAAAAAAAGAAGAACAAAAAAAGAAAGATGAAAAATATCATAATTGTTCTTCAGTAGGATCAGATGAAGTAGGAACCGGAGACTACTTTGGTCCAATTGTCGTAACTGCTACTTACGTTAAAAAAGAAAATGTATCCCAACTAGAAAAATTAGGTGTTGGCGACTCTAAAAAAATAACCGATGAAAAAATAAAGAAAATAACACCAGAATTAATAAAAATTGTAAAATATAGAAGTATGATTCTAACCAATCAAGAATATAATGAAAAGTATACCAAAGATATTAATATGAACAAAATAAAAGCAATTCTTCATAATAAGGTGCTATATCAATTAATAGAAGAAGAAAAGCCTAATATTGATTATATAATTGTAGATGAATTTGCAAGAGAAAAAAGATATTATGAATATTTAGAAGGAATTCCAAACATTCAAAGAAATATCACTTTTATGACCAAGGCGGAAGATAAAAATTTAGCTGTTGCTGCCGCATCTATCATCAGTAGATATATTTTCTTAAAAGAATTCGATAAACTATCAGACTCCATTCACATACCTCTACCAAAAGGTGCTGGACATGACGTAGATAAAATTGGAGAAGAAGTAGTTGAAAAATATGGAGAAGAAAAACTAAAAGAAATTGCTAAATATAATTTTAAAAATACAGATAGAATCTTACATACATTAATATACTAAAAAGAGACCGAAGTCTCTTTATTTTTTTCTTGTATAAACGAAATGTTTATAAGAAATACCTCTTTCTTCTTGTTCACTTAAAACAACACTATCCCAATCTTCCTTGTTAAAAGATGGAAAATAAACATCCGCATCACTTTCCGCATCTATTTTTGTAAGTAACATCGTATCAGAATAAGGTAATAATTCCTGGTAAATACTAGCACCACCAATGACCATAAATTCTTCTTCACATTGTTCGATATGAGAAAGTAAGTCTGAAATAGAATGCATAACTAACACTTCATCAGGAAATTCTAGCAAACGCTTTGTCAAAACAATATGCTGTCTTTCTGGCAATAATCCTGGTAAAGATTCTAATGTTTTCCTTCCCATAATAATCGGTTTATGAATAGTATGTTTTCGAAAAAACTGCATATCTTCTCTAAAATGCCAAATTAAATGATTATCTTTTCCCAACTCTAAATTTTTGCCAATAGCTGCAATCAAAGTAATATTTTTCATACTCAAATTCCCTTATCAAATTTTTGTTGAGGATTTTTTGTTTTTATTAACTGACGAGGATAATTTTTAATATGAATATCTTCTAAAGTAAAATCGTAAAAATCTAAAACATCGGGATTTAATTCAAAATAAGGTTCCATATGACCTTCAGAAGTACAAGAAATAGCATCTCTTCGTAACTGTTCTACTGCTTGACGAATATGTCTATCATAAATCTGAATATTTTCAACATCCCAAGTAAAAGTTCCAGGGGTATATCCTGTAGATTGTGCAACCATCAACATAAGCGCCAAATATTGCATTTGATTGATACAACCTGCTACCATAAAATCACTAGAACGCTGAATCAATTTCATATCCAAATAACAAACACCATCTCTACCGTGTCTCACATTCCACACTGTAGAATAAGCACAAGGCTTTAAACCATGAGGCCTCTTAAAATCTTCAAGCTGCCACATATCAATAATATGCCTTCTACCATCTGGATTATCTTTTAACCCTTGAATTAAATTTCTCATTTGATCATAATGAGAAATAATTGTTCCATAAGTTGAACCAATATTTCGTAAAGCAACTCCAGAATCATTATATAAATCCCATTCATCCCACCAAGTAACTCCATATTTATCTTTTAAAACATCTAAATCTGTAGTAGCATCCTGATAAATCCATAATACTTCCCCAATGCTCTTTTTAACTGCAATAGGACGTAGAGTAATCATAGGAGACTCTCCTTTAGAAATATCATAAGTAAAATGAACTACGTTATTTAAAGACAATGTGTTTGCCTTTGCTCCATCAGATTCATAACGAGGGCGAGGATTTTCATCATAACATCCTTCTTTCAACAATCTATCCATAATTAGTTTAGAATACATATCTCCTTTTGTACCAATTGGATTACCATAACAATCCAATAAATGCACGCCATCTGTCTTTATATCTGGATACTCCAAATCTTCTTGTTGGAATGGAATATCTCCTTTTTCAATTAACTTTTTATTAATATAATTAATATCAATTCCTACCATATCATATCCTCCTACTTCATTATAACAAAGAAGTAAAAAATAAACAGTTGCATTTGCAACAGTAAAAGGAAAAAGAGCATTTTAATAATACTCTTCCTCCAAATATTTTTGATAATTCTCTTTTATTTTATCAAGATTAGCTCGACTAGAAGTAATCGTCATAGAAATACAATTTAATTGATCATAAGCATGAATTTCTCCATTTTTTAAATCATCAATCACTGTATCCGTAATCTTTTTCAAATTAATACCATCAACAACATTATAATTTAGAAAAACCTCGCGATTATCTTCTACTAGCTCAACATCATTCGCTACTTCATAATACTCTATCTTAACACGAACCATATCTTGCAAACTATCATCCTCTACAAACTCTAAATTATGATAACGACCATAATCATAATAATGGATTAATAACTCATCATTCATCGTATATACTTCTTCATCAATCTCACTCTTAAAACCATTTGGTACTTCATTAACAACATTTAAATTCAAAAAATACCAAATAGAAAGGCCAAAACCAATAGCACTAACAATAATAGAAGATAACATAGTAATAATAACCCTACGTTTACTAAACTTCAAATTGAAAATAAAATCAAGAATTAACTCAATAATAACAATAGAGAAAATACTAATTCCTAAAACCAATAAAATTGCCCCTGCTAAAAATAAACCTCTAAAAATCAATACAATAAGTATAACAAGTGCAATAATCAACATAACTACACCAATAACTGCTGGAATTAATAAAAATATTAAAACTCCTTTTAAACAAAGTGTAATCGCTTTAGAAAGCAAATCTAACAAACTAAAATCATTATGACGTTTAATTCGAACTTTTGTCCTTTTCTTTTCTTTATTTTCTTCTAAATTTAAACTGCTCTGTGGAACGTCCTCTAAATCAGAAGAATTATCTTCTACTTCTTCTATAATAATTTCCTCACCATCTAAAAATTTAACTTTAAAAACATAAAGGAAAGTAGCGATTGCTAAGATAGCATAACTTGCATTAAACAAAAATTCCCAAAATTTAGAAAAGAAAATACTAACCCAGTTATTACCAGTATAAAAAAGATCAATAACAATTTCTTTTAATAGCATAAAAGGAATAAAAAAGCACAAAATAACACAGACTATCAAAATAATTTGAGCACACATTTTTATAATATCTTTAAAACTCTTATGTTCAAAAAGAAGAATAGTTCGTTTAACATAATCAGCTGCTTTTTCAAAAAAATCCTTAATCATACGACTAGCATCTTTTCTCTGTCTTTCTTCTGTAATATCCTTATTAACCAAAACATCTAAATCACAATGAAACATCTGACAAAGAGAGACAATTTTATCCATCTCTGGATAACTAGCACCAGATTCCCATTTTGAAACGGACTGCCTAGTTACTCCTAATTGTTCTGCTAACTGTTCTTGAGAAATACCTTTTTCTTTTCTTAGCCTCTGTAAGTTTTCACCAAACTTCACTTTTTCATCACCTCGTCAAAAATCATACTATGTTAATCGGTTGCGTACCACCAATTTTAAGTTGTTTTTTGTAAAATATCGGTTGCTATGACAAAACAATTAAATAAACCTAACTGTTTTACTTCATAAACTTAACTTCCGATAGTAACTCTCTTTTATTTTTTTATATACTTTTTAATGCTTCAAATATAATAAAATATCTTGTATTAGAAACTTTATCCTGCATCTACTATATAATATATTTGTTGATATATCAATCTCTTTTATCAACTTTCTAAAATTGCATTTTATACAAACAACCCCTTATAAATGAAAAAAGAGGCAATATTTACCTCTTAATCATTATTTTTAACAAAACGATTAAACTCTTTAATCTCTGGAGTATCCATTTCTGTCTTAGCTAACTTTTCAATTAAACTTTTTTGTTCACGAGAAAGTTTCTTTGGAGTATATACTTTAAAGATAACATACATATCTCCCTTACTCTTCTGATATTTATTATCAACACCTTTTCCACGAATTCTCTGTTTATCCCCACTATTCGTACCAGGCATAATATTGATTTTAACATTACCATAAAGAGTAGGAATTTTCTTTTTGCAACCAATAATTGCTTCTGTCAACGTAAGCGGAACTTCTACATAAATATCATCGCCTTGACGAATAAACACATCATGTTCCTCAACAACAAACTCTAAATATAAATCTCCATTTTCTCCACCATTACTTCCAGGATTACCTTTTCCACTAACACGTAAACGATTCCCTGTATTAATTCCCGCCGGAATATTAATCGTTAAAGTCTTATTTTTACGAATTTTACCTTTTCCTTTACAATGGCTACAACGTCTTTTGAAAGTATGACCAGTACCACCACAATCAGGGCAAGTACTTTTAGATAAAAATGAACCTAAAATAGTATGTTGTTCCGAAGTAATAGTACCACTACCATGACAAGTAGGACATTTTATCTCATCAAAACCACCCTTACCATCACATTCATCACAATCTTCAACAACATCTATATCAAATTTCTTTTCACAACCAAAGACAGCTTCATGAAAATCCAAGTTCATTCTCATCAAAACATCGCTACCGCGGCGAGCTCTACTTCCTCTGCCGCTAGAAGATGTACTACTTCCAAAACCAAAACCACCACCGAAGATAGAATCAAAAATATCACCAAAATCAAAATCTGTTGCATCAAAACCGCCAAAATTAGAGTAACCTCCTGCTCCTCTAGGTCCATTACCTACACCAGCATGTCCGTACTGATCATACATTTTTCTCTTACTTTCATCAGACAAAACAGAATAAGCTTCCTGAGCTTCCTTAAACTTCTCGCTAGCATCAGGGTTATCTTTGTTTAAATCAGGGTGATATTGTTTTGCTTTCTTACGAAAGGCACTTTTTATCTCATCTTGTGTAGCATTCCGACTAACACCAAGCACCTCGTAATAATCTCGTTTATTTTCGCTAGAATTGGCCATATTATCACTTCCTTACTTAACTTTGTAGTTGTTCGAATGTATCTACCGTCTCTTTAAACATTGTTAAAGATTTCTGTAATACTTTTGTATCGGTTAGATCAACATCGACTATTTTTAAGAGCTCTAATGGATCATCTTTACCACCAGAAGATAAAAACTCTAAATACTGATTGCGAAATCCATCTTTTCCCTCTAAAATATTTTGAGCAATATAACTTGCAATAGATAGTCCAGTTGCATATTGATATACATAAAATGGTCTATAAAAATGAGGTATTCTCAACCATTCATACCGAATATCATGATCAACCACCACATCATCACCAAAATATAATTTATTTAGCTCATAATACTTATCACATAGCATCTCCGCAGTTAACACTTCTCCCTTATCAACAGCATCATGCATATATAATTCAAACTCTGCAAACATAGTCTGACGATAAATAGTACCTTTAAAAGTATCTAATCGCTCATTTATTATAGCAAGTTTTTCTTCCTTCGTATCAGCATGATTTTCCATATAATAAGATAATAATAATTCATTAACCGTAGATGCAATCTCTGCAAGAAAAATAGGATAACTAGCATTCGTATGTTCATTATGGGTATTAGATAAATAACTATGCATAGAATGTCCTAATTCATGAGCAAGTGTAGACACATCACTGTAATCACCCATATAATTTAATAATACAAATGGTTTAGTATCATAAGTTCCAGAAGAATAAGCACCAGATGTCTTCCCCCTATTTGGATAAATATCAATCCATCTATCTGCAAAAGCTTTCTCTAATACGTGAATATAATCATCACCTAATACAGATAACGCATCAAGTACTAATTGTTTTCCCTCTTCAAAAGAATATTTTTTAGTAATATCAAGAACTGTAGATACATAACCATCATATAAATGAAATTCCTCTAAACCTAACTTCTTCTTTTTAACACTAAAATATTTATATAAAGGTTCTAAATTATCATGCACTACACGAATTAAATTATGATAAAGTACAGTTGGTATATTATTTCCAAATAAAGAAAGTTCTAAAGAACTATCAAAATTCTTTAATCTAGCAGTAACACTATTACATTTTACAGTACTTTCTAAAGTAGTCGCTAAAGTATTTTTAAAATTTCCAAAAACCTGATGCATTTTTAAAAAAGCATCTTTTCTAACTCTTCTATCCTTACTACAAATATATGTGCTGTAATTACTTTGTGTTAACTCTACCTCATTACCATCTTCATCTAAAATATTACCAAATCGCATATCTGCATCCATTAGCATATCAGCAGTTTTACTAGCAGAAGATAACACTGTATTATATGCAGCAATAACTTTCTCTTCTACTTCAGACAAATGGTGGTTTTGATATCTTAAGGTATCTTCTATCATATGGCGAAAGGGCATCAACTCTTCTTCCTCTTCCATAAAACTTTCTATCTTCTTTTTATCTTCTTTTAAAATATATGGCACTACAAAGTTTAACTTTTCACTATACTCTTGATATAGATTTTCACTCTTACCAAGTAATTCTTGATATTGTGTATTTGCCATATCTTCATTATTTTTTAGACTAGCATATACATAAATTTTTTCTAATAGTCTATCCACTTGATCAGATTGTATAATAAACTCTTTAAAATTTCTAGCATTCTTTAAAAAAGTTTCTTTTTGCTCTTCCAAACTAGAAATTGCCATCCTACACCTCTTATAATCTTCTTGCCATAAATCTATCGTTGAATAAATACTCTCTACATCCCAAGTATCTTCTTTTTTCACTTCACTTCGCTCTAAGACTTTTTCCATTAGCATCTCCTTTTATATATTCAGAAAAGTAAGTAGTCCAAAAGGACTACTTAACTAATCTTCCTCTATATCTGCTTCTTGAACATCATCATCTGATTTTTTATGTTTTTTATCTTTCTTTTTATCTTTTTTATCATCGGCATCATCATGTTCTTCTTGTTGTCTTTCTTTTGCTGCTTGTTCATAAACTTTAGAAGCAAGACTCATTGCTTTTTCTTGAAGTTTTTCCTTATATTTCTTGATATCATCCATATCATCTTTATCAAGTGCTTTCTTCAAATCTTTAATAAGATCTTCAGCATCTTCTTTTTCTTTCTTATCAACTTTATCTCCAAGATCTTTAATAGCTTTTTCAGTTTGGAATACTAATTGTTCTGCTTCATTTTTAACTTCAGCTTCTTCTTTACGTTTAAGATCAGCTTCTTTATTTTCTTCAGCCTCTTTACGCATCTTTTCAATTTCATCATCTGTCAAATTAGTAGATGAAGTAATTGTAATAGATTGTTCTTTATTAGTACCAAGATCTTTTGCTGTAACATTAACAATACCATTTGCATCAATATCAAATTTAACTTCAATTTGTGGAACACCTCTTGGTGCTGGTGGAATATTTCCTAATTGGAATCTTCCTAATGTTTTATTATCAGCTGCCATTGGACGCTCACCTTGTAATACATGTACATCTACAGCAGGTTGATTATCAGCAGCAGTTGAGAATACTTCTGATTTTGAAGTAGGGATTGTTGTATTTCTTGGAATTAATGTAGTCATAACTCCACCTAATGTTTCAATACCAAGTGATAATGGTGTAACATCCAAAAGTACGATATCATTAACATCTCCAGTTAATACACCACCTTGAATAGCAGCACCCATAGCAACAACTTCATCAGGGTTAACTTCACGAGATGGTTCTTTTCCAAGTTCTTTTGTAATTAAATCATATACCATAGGTACACGAGTAGATCCACCTACTAAAATAACTTTATCAATATCTTTCTTAGTCATATGAGCATCTTTTAATGCTTTACGAACTGGTTCCAAAGTAGATTCTACTAAATCAGAAATTAAATCTTCAAATTTAGCACGAGTTAAAGTCATATCTAAGTGTAGAGGTTCTCCATCGTCACCCTTAGCAATAAATGGTGCAGATACTTGTGTAGATACCATACCAGATAAGTCTTTCTTAGCTTTTTCAGCAGTTTCTTTCAAACGTTGCATAGCCATTTTATCTTTAGATAAGTCAACACCATTTTCCTTCTTAAATTCACTTACTAAGTAATCCATAATAGCTTCATCAAAGTCATCTCCACCTAAATGGTTATTACCATTAGTAGATTTAACTTCAAATACACCATCACCTAATTCAAGAATAGATACATCAAATGTTCCACCACCTAAGTCATAAACTAAGATAGTTTGACCTTCATCTTTTTCAAGACCATAAGCAAGTGCAGCAGCAGTTGGCTCGTTAATAATACGTTCAACTTCAAGGCCAGCAATCTTACCAGCATTTTTAGTAGCTTGACGTTGACTATCATTAAAGTAAGCAGGAACAGTAATAACTGCTTTATCAACCTTCTCACCTAAATAACTTTCTGCATAATCTTTAATATAACTTAAAATCATAGCAGAAATCTCTTCTGGTGTATATTCTTTTCCTTCTAGTTCTACTTTTTCATTAGTTCCCATTTTTCTCTTAATAGAAATTACTGTATTTTTATTAGTCAAAGCTTGTCTTTTAGCAGCTTCACCAACAATTCTTTCACCTTTTTTAAATGCAACTACAGATGGAGTTGTTCTACTACCCTCAGGGTTTGGAATAACCTTAGGAGCACCAGCTTCCAATACTGCAGCACATGAATTTGTTGTACCTAAATCGATACCAATAATTTTACTCATATATCATCTCTCCTTTATTTACTATTAACTTTTACAGAGGCAGGACGTATTACCCTACCATTTAATTTATATCCTTTTAATAACACTTCAGTGACAACATCATCATCCATTTCAGGAATAGAATCTGTCATTAACGCTTGTTCTTCATTTGGATTAAAAACTTCACCTACACGATTAATCTCCTCAACTCCAAATTTCTTTAGAATTTCCATTAAATTCGCATACATCATTTTAAATCCATCTAAAAACTTAGATAATTCATCCGTTAAATCATTATCATCTAATTTAATTGCTCTCTCAAAATTATCAACAACATTAATTAACTCACTAATCAAGTCCTGATTAGCAAATTTCAACATATTAGATACTTCTTCATCTTTTCTTTTACGATAATTAACAAGTTCTGCTTGCGTCATCTTAACCTTATCTAATAAAGCTTGATTATCTTCTTGTAATTGTCTAACTTGTTCTAATAATTTTTCATTTTCCTCTTTTAATTTAGAATTACCATGTTTTTCTTTTTTATTCTTCCCATCTTTTTTATCTTTTCCCTGTTGAACAGGAACAGGGATTTCTTCTTCAAGTTTTTCAACTTGTTCATCTATAACTTGTTTTTTTCCTTCTTCCATAACTACCTACCTTTCTATATTTTCTTTCATGTATTCTAACATGGAAACAACTCGGTCATACTCCATCCTCTTAGGACCAATAATAGCCAGCGTTCCTTCAGTATTACCATTCTTAAATCGAGTCTTAATCACAGTAACATCATTATCGATTTTACTCTCACTACCAATATATACTTTAATATTGTTATCATCATCCTCTTCTATTCTATGAAGAAGTTCAGGATTATCAAGTTTACTAAACACAGACTGAATCTTTTCAACATTACTAAATTCTGGTTGTGTTAAAAACTTATTCTTTCCAACAACATTAACCTCTTGATTTGTAAAATCGCTAAATACATGATAGAAGGCATTATATAGCTGTTCATGTTGTTTTACATATTTACCAATAATAGGTTTCACTTCGTATTCTAGTTTCGTACTAACTTCATCAATAGGAGTTCCTACAATCAAGTTGTTAATCAAATTTACTGTTTTCTTAACTTCATCAAGTGAAACGTCTTGCAAACGAATATTTTTATGTTCCACATGACCTCTATCCGTAATAACAATTACAATCATACTAACCTCATCAATCGGAACTACTTCTATTTGTTTTAGAAGATTCTCATGAGATGTACTACCAAGTACCACGGTAGTATAATTAGTCATATCAGATATTACCTGTAAACTTTTTACTATAACATCTGATAAAGCAAGCTGCTGATTATGAAAAACTGTCTGAAGTTTTAACATATCTTCACCCGTCATTTTCTTAGGTTCCATTAAATGATCAACATAATAACGATAACCTTCTTCACTTGGAATGCGACCAGAAGAAGTATGCGTTTTCTCCAAAAGACCAGCTTCTTCCAAAGAAGACATTTCATTTCGAACAGTTGCACTGGAACATTTCAATGTTTTAGATATTGTCTTAGAGCCAACTGGAATAGGATCTTTAATATATTTTTCAACAATCAACTTTAAGATTTTACATTGTCTATCCGTTAACATTTACTTCCCTCCTACTACTAGCACTACTATTCTACGAGTGCTAATTGTATTATATGACAATATCTAGCACTTGTCAATGATTTGTGCTAATTTTTTAGAATAAAAGATTAAGTAACCTTAATTCGCCTTGATCGTCACCTTCTAAGTTTCCTGCTTCATAAAGAGTTTTTACCATTTTTAAATAATAAGTATAAACAAGTCTAGTACAACCAAATGTTTTTTGAATTAGCTTTCTTTGATTAGTTGTAGAATACATTCGAAAATGATAAGCTCTACACATAATATTTCTCCCTAATGAGGAAACTATACAATACATTTGTTTTAAATTTTCATTTTAGACAAGCAGATTCCGTATAAATAAAAAAAGAAGTAAAATTACTTCTAATAACTGGCAAAAACAAATTTAAAACGTTGCAACTTGGATTGATTCGTACTCTGTGTAAGAATTGGCGTATTATCTGGACTAGTATATCCCAATCGTCTTCCTCCATTAGAAGAAATAACATAATATCCATTTTGTAACGAAACAATAGAAAAGTTCTGTGAAACCATTGAACTATTTTCATCTAGTAAACTAACCAATTGGCCAATACTACTACCACTTACACTCCACACTTTTTGATATTGAGTACTTTCAATCCGATATTGTCCACCACTTCGATAAACTCTCCAAACCTGATCATCATCACCAGTAAAAGTCTGCATATCAGCAATAATAGAACTACCTTCATCTTTTGCCGTCAAAGCTAAATTTAAAGTATCAGCAGAAAAAATATAATAATTCCCATCTGGAATCTCACCTAATACATCATATTGGAAAGAATTATAACGAACTCCATCCGATGTTTCTACTTCATTTTCTTGCCCAGAAGAATTAGGGTCGGTACTTTTATTTCGAATATAATTCCAATTAACTCCATCAGAACTAACTGCTAAATTATGACCAATAGTAGATCCTTGATAGCGATGCCACACGGCAACTTCATCTAAATCCTCAGCAGTAGGCAAACTAACCACTACACACTTCTCACCAACACCATAAATAGAAGCTGCTTTAGAAGAATCATCTGCAATACCATCATTAATTTTGTCTACAGATGTAAGATTACCACCAGAAGAAGAAATAGTAACTCCACTATCATCCGCGATATTATTTCCATCTTTCATTGCTTGTATTTCTAACCAAAAGGCAGTATTTGCCGTATCACTATCTTGAACAACACAATCACGAATGTAACGCACCTGGTTCAACTTAGTATTACTACCCTTTCTTGGAGGATTATCAATATCATTATCAGATACCTTACCAATTTTAAATTTACCATTAGAAGAATTAACACCCTCTATCATAAAGCCATTATAAATAGTTGGTGTATAAGGTTCCAAAATCATTTCACCATCATCAGTATAATCCCCACGATGAATAGAAAAACTCTTCATCGTATCTGTAGTGACATTAGCACCATCCCGTATACGAACACCAGCATATCCCATGATAAAAGAAGATCCACCGCCATCACCAGTAGCACCATAATAACCTCCTCCACCACGAGAAGTAGATGTTGCCATTCCAAAAGTGCCAGAAGACTGAGTACCACTAGAAGCACCGAGTCCTACCAAAGCACCACCATCTCCACTAGCACCACCACCAGCGGCCACCATAACTCTAGATTGCAAAGACTCATCACTATCCCAATCTCCACTAATCAAACGAACATCAGTAGCACCACCACCTCGGGAACCAGAGTTAAAAGTATCATCATTGCCACCACGTTCACCAACATAAAAATAAATATGCTCATTTTCACTTAAATACATAATACCAGATACATAAGCACCTCGACCGCCACTAGCACCACCGCCAGCTCCCCATAACTCTATCTTATACCATCCAGCAGAAGGAGCAATATACTCTCTTCCAGTACTATCGATTTCTCCACCAATATACTCTCCTTCAGTATTCGCAATACTAAACCGGTTTAATTCATCTTCTACCTTATCAACAAAAGAAGAAGTATTCTGTCTACTAGTTCCCAAATTACCAAGTAAAGCAAATACAATCAACAAAGACATTAACATCAAACCATACAATAATGTTGAAATAGCAAAACCACGATTATTAAGTCTCTTCATATTATCACCTATCTTACGATTATTTTATCACACTTGTCGTAAGATAGCTACCCATTTATCTCCATATTTTTTACTCTTGACAACTTCTAGATGGGAAGGAAAAATAAGCTTTTCTAAATCATCTGTCTCTACTACCAAAATCCCATTGAGTGAAAGTAAAGAAAGTCTATCAATCATAAAAATACTCTTCTCTACCAAATCAGTTTGATAAGGAGGATCAAGGAAAATAATATCAAAGGAAATCTTTTCTTTAAAAAACAACTCCAACGCTTTAGAATAATCTAGTAAAAAAACAGTATTTAATTTAATATCTAATTGCTTCAAATTCTTTAAAATTGTCTGATAACATATCTTACTCTTATCAACAAAATAAACAGTCTTTGCGCCTTCACTTAACGCTTCAATTCCTAAATTACCACTACCAGCAAATAAATCAAGTACTACCGCATCTGGGATTTTAGACTGAATCATCGCAAATACACTTTCTTTTACTCTATCCATAGTAGGTCTTGTACCCTGAATATGAAATCCATCTAAACTTCTTCCTTTATATTTTCCACTAATAATTTTCACAACATCCCTCTTTTCTGACAATCAACGCTACTTCTTAATTTTCTAAACTTCTGATTTATTCCAAAAATAAGAAGCTGTAACTCACTTTCTTTTTCTTTATACGCTAAAAAAGAAGGCGACTGTTCTATCTCCTTTTTTAAAGCATCAGAAGGCAATTTGTGATAAGACTCGATTTTTAAAACAAGTTCTCTATCTTCAAATGTTTTCTTCTTCTGTATCAAAAACTCTAAAACCACATCTTCCTGATAAATAATATCTTTTAATTGTTCTAATTTCTCAATTAACTCTTCCATAAGAACATTGTATCACAAAATCTATTTTAATACATCCATAAACGTAGAAATCATCTGCATACTATTGGTAAACTTTTCAAAGCAATCAGAAAAAGTTAATTTATAATATTGCTTCGCTTCTTTTTCCATTTCTTTTAAAGCGTTAGAACTTCGATTTAATCTCTTATACCAAGAAGAATTTGCTCGTAGATAAGAATAAAGTAAGGGGTTACTTTTAATACTTTGAATAGTATATAAATCCATAATTAGTCATCAAAATGTTGATATAATGGTCTAGGTTCATAATTAGTAGTATCACCACTACCACTACCATGACCAATACCAATATCTTGTAATAATCCTAAAGCTTTTTGAATATTCGTAATCCCTTTTTGAACAGAGTTTAAATCAATATTCTTAATATTTTGCATCAATTCTCTTAACGTACCAGAAAGATCACTCCCTTGTGTTGCAGAAGATAAAGAGCTAGAAGAAGTAGAAGAAAAATAATCTTTCCAAATACTGCTATTTTCTCCGTAAATTTCATATAGTTCATAAAGTCTTTGCCAACTAGTTTTCCCATTCATAACATAATTTGCAAGCTCGGTATGACCTCTTGCAAAAGATTTAAAAGACTCTTTTGACATATTACCACCACTACATTATATGAAAGGCAAAAAAAAAGAAGAACTATATCTTCTTCTTAATTATTATATTTATTTTGTCACTCCCATGACATTAACAACCTCATTAGGCCATTTTTCTAAAACAACTTCTCTACAAGCTCCCTCGATTTCATCAAATGTATATCCTTGGTCTAAAAGAGTGCTTTCATGAACATCACGTAAAAATTCATATTTTCCATACTCATCTTTTTCATAAAAAGAAGAATCAACTGGAACAAATTTACCAAATATCTCCAAACCATCAACTGTTGTTAAATTAAAATTATGATTTACTACTTCGTCAATAAGAGAATAATTACTCATAGGATTCGTAATAATATTCTCAGAGTTCAATTCAAAATTAGAATTTTTACATATAAAATCAAGCAACAAGTGATATCTTATAGTAGCAACAACATCCTTTTTTTGCATGATAATCTAACAATCGTCTCTCATTATAAAGAGGTACTAGTTTATGTCGTCCAAATCCAAATGTAGAAACATTATTTCTAGTCCCCAAATCAACACCCAATTTTTTCACGCTCTACTTCTTCTTTTCTAATAAAAAGTTCTTCCTCAATAATATCTTTCAATTTTTTCCATCCATAAAAATTATTCCCTTCAAATAATGACTTAATTATACCATAAACAAAACATCTACTTCAAGAAGTCATCAATGGTCATCAATCGATCATCAATTTCTTTTAAGGAAACCTTCTCTTTTTTAGGTATAACTTTCTCCTTTTTTTCTTCTACCTCTACCAAGTCATCTACTTTTTCTTCTTCTAAATTTTCTCTTCTTTTTAATGTTGCTATCAAGAAACTATCTGTAAGAGGATGCTTAGATATTTGTCCACCAGTAGAATAACGATCAGAAATACTTAGCTCTGTTAGCTTCAATGTGTGAATGTCCCCATTTTTAATACCAATATAATTTTTAGAATCCGTAATAAATGTTTTAATAACATGATAAGGATTACTTTTTACTTCACGTATCATTAATAATCCTCTACGAGAACGTGTAGAAAGTTCAAATTCTGAAAGACGCACTCTCTTACCAGTACCCTTATCTGTAATAACAGAAAGATATTCCGCATGATTTGGATCAAATTGATTCATAGATACAATATAATCATCTTTTAATTTCATAGCTCTAACACCAGCAGCTTTTACACCAACAATTGGCACATCTTCTGTTAAAAAGCTTAACCCATAACCGGTATTCGTAGTAAGAAATAATGCATTTTCTTCTTCAATAAAACTATCAACAACCAAATCATCATCTTTTAACTTCATACAACTCGTAGGTTTAGAATAACGTGAAAGTTTAAAATCTTTTAACTTACTACGTTTAATCATACCATTTCTACTAACAATAACAACATTCTTACTAACCTCAAAAGAAGAAACCGGAATGGCACTCACTACCGCTTCATCTGGAGACATCGCAATAACATTGCTAACATGTTTAGGCATATCTTTCCATTTCAAATCCGGTAAAATATGAACCGGAATATGTAAATAATTACCATGTGTAGTAAACACCAATAAAGTATCTAGGGTACTCATCTCATAAATTCCTAAAATATAATCTCCCTCTTTAATTGTAATATCCTCTGGATTAGATGCTGTATAACTTCTAAACGATGTACGTTTTACATAACCATCTCTCGTTACCATAACAACACAATCTTCTTTTGGAATCATAGCAGCTGTATCAATCTTAATCTCCGTAATTTCAGCTTTAACATCTGTAAGACGTTCCGTTGGATAATTTTTCTTTACATCTCGTAAATCTTTCTTCATAACAGACTTCATTACCTCTTCACTACCAAGTATAGCAGTAAGCCCATTAATAATTTTCTCTAAATTTGCCATCTCTTCTTCCAATGAAACAACATCTGTATTCGTCAAACGATAAAGTTGTAAAGTAACAATTGCTTCTGCTTGTTCCATAGTAAAAAGGAATTCTTTTACTAAGTTATCTTTAGCATCACTCTTATTCTTAGACTCACGAATTACTCGAATAACATCATCTAAAATAGAAATACATTTAATTAAACCTTCTACAATATGATAACGAGCCTTTGCATGTTTCAAATCAAACTCTGTACGACGACGTACCACTTCTTTTTGATGTTGAATAAAAGCATCTAGACAACCAGTAAGTCCTAATAATTTTGGTCTTTTATTAACAATCGCAACCATATTAAAATTATAATTAATTTGCATATCCGTATTTTTAAGTAAATAATTAACAACTAAATCAACATTAGCATTCTTCTTTAAATCAATAACAACTCTAACATCACTAGCTGACTCATCTCTTACTTCACTAATTCCATCAATCTTTTTATCAATACGAATATCATCAATTTTCTTTACCATCAACGCCTTATTAACTTCAAATGGAATCTCAGTAATTACAATAGATTTACCATTTTTTGTCTCTTCGATTGTATATCTACTTTTTACAACAATCTTTCCACGGCCAGTTTCATATGCTTGTCGAATCCCAGCAATTCCTTCAATCACTCCACCAGTTGGAAAATCAGGACCTTTAACATAATTCATTAAAGTATCTAAACTACAATTAGGACTATCGATTCTATGAATGGTTGCATCAATAATCTCTCCCAAATTATGTGGTGGAATATTAGTAGCATAACCAGCAGAAATTCCCATTGCTCCATAAACAAGAAGTGCTGGAAAACGTGCCGGTAAAACCGTAGGTTCAACAGTAGTATCATCAAAGTTCGGAGCAAACTCTACAGTATCCTTATCAATATCTCGAAGCATCTCATTACTAATTTTAGAAAGTCTTGCTTCAGTATAACGATAGGCAGCTGGACTGTCTCCATCAATAGACCCATTATTACCATGCATATCAATATAAGGAAGTCTAGTTTTCCATGGTTGACTCATACGAACCATTGCATCATAAATAGAACTATCACCATGAGGATGATAATTACCAATAACATCTCCTACAGTCTTAGCACTCTTACGATACCCATGATCATAAGTATTTTTTTCCTTATGCATAGAATATAAAATACGACGTTGAACTGGTTTTAATCCATCTCTGGCATCAGGAATAGCTCGATCTTGAATAATATATTTCGAATAACTTCCAAACCGCTCTCCCATGATATCTTCTAATGTATAATCAAAAATCTTTTCAATTACTTCCTGTGTTTCTGTTTTTTTCTTAGGCATAACTACACTCCCTCATCTTCTAATTAATGAATGAGACACCCCTCATCCTCAGATATTATTATTTTATCATCACTAGACTGTATATATTGATCCACAAAACTCGAAAAATATGGAAAAATATCCTCATCTAGTATACCGAATTTTTCCAAGAAAAGATAACCAGTTAAATCATCAATCTCCCGATTCATAAATCTTGGATGTGAAAAAAGATCGGAAGAGTAAAAACATGGCATTTCAATAAAATCTGCTGTTAATGGTTTATCTTTCTCTTTGGCAAATACCATCATCCCTGTATATTTTGATCCATCCCCTTGCAAAATAACTTCATCAATTTCACGAAAAGTAAGTCCATGCATCATCCCAAAGGGAATAACTCTAGTATCTTTACTACCAATATTCAAACTAACTTCCGCCTCAAAATCCTCACTGCAAAAAGCGCCTTGATATAGTGCTACATACCATTCAATATTCGAACTAATCTTATAATTTTTATTCATAAATAACCCCCACGAAATAACAATCAATGTATTAAATTATCCTTTGGTTGTTTGATATAACTTTTATTTTCATTTTTATATTGAGATATAAAGTCTTTAGCAACAATTTTTTCTGCTTCGCTAAAAGAGACAAAATTGACATTAAAATAAGAAAGTAAATGATAATCGATTCGGCTATTACATAAAGAAGAGTCATAGAAACAATCCTCCTTATAAAAGCGATAATATAAAGGTTTTGTAGGATAATTTCCACGACTTCTATCATTAGCAAATACTAACATACCATGATAGCCCATAACTTTATCTAAAACAGGATCATAATTCATATCCTCAAAGGTAAAATCTCGAACAAAACCAAATGGAATAACTTTTGTCTGCTTATCATCAATTTTGGAAATAGCATCACCCAAAGGATCATTCGCATTAATATATTGAGGAAATAATGCAACATACCATCGCAACTTACTTCTCCTTTCAAAATTACTATTTCTCATAACACCACCTCCAAAATCAAAATAGCAGCATTTATTTCTAAAATAAAACTTAAAAACTAAGAAAACTTTATTGTTTTCACAAGTTTACTTTCTTCTTCCATATAAGAATATCCACAATATCTTACCAAGAAATCAATCAAAAAGGGTTGAAAATCTTCAGGATAAAATGAAAAATCATTACTAATAATAGCTTCCATAATCTCCACTAGAGAAAAATCTTGATTGCCATTAAAAATATCATTTATAAATAGTTCTACACAATAAGTAGAATCATCATCTTTACAAGCAAACACGTACATTCCACTATATTGGTCATAATCCTTATCCAATAAATCTGAAAAAGAAAAATCTTTTACTTCATCAAAAGAATAAGAAGAAAAACACTCATCTAGCATATTACTATTTTCGAAAAGGATATCTTTATCAATTCCTGCATCAGGAAAAGCACAGTACCAGCTAATATCGGGAATAAATACTTTATTAAAATTCATAATTTCCTCCACCTAAACTAATTTACTATATCATCATTCTTTTCTAACGTCTTGCCATATTCACTTTCCTTAGGATATCGTTCTAAAAAGTCATCAAAATAAGGATAAAACTCCTCTGTAAACAAATCTTCGTTGCCCCTACATAAAACTTTCATAACATCCTCAATACTTTTATCCTGATAAAAATCAATATTAAAATCTTCCGGATAATAGAAAAAAGCAGCAGCAGGAGAAAATGGCAACAACTTTTTATCTTTTTCCTGAGTAAATATCAAAACAGCAGAATAAGATACACCAGTCGTTTCTAAAAAATAATCATTTATCTCTGAAAAAGTCAATTCTTTCAATAGTCCAAATGGCACAATTCGTGTCGCTTCTTCTCCGATTTTAGAAAAAGCATCTCTAACTGGATCCTCACTAGATAAACTTTGACTAAAAAACGCAACATACCATTGAATATCTAACAAATTTGATTGTCTTTTCATAACACATCTCCTCTAATTAATTTAAGTAATTATCTTTTTTCTTGATAATGTCGTAGAATTCTTTGGTCTCGTTTATAATATTTCTCTACAAATTGATAAACTAAAGTATCATTAGAAAAGGAAGAAGAAAATTCAAGATAATAATTAGCGCAAATATCTTCAATTTTCTGATTTTGCATCTCCTCCTCCAGTAACTCTACTCTAGAAAAAACAATTGGAACTAAAACAGAGGAAGAAAAAGACAAGACAGCATCATCATGAGCAAAAATCATAATATCAGAAAACCCACCATCTTTTTGATTCAAAAAAGATGCAACATCCATGAGTGTAAAACCACAAAATGCCCAAAATGGAAAAATAACGGCATTCCCCTCAGCCATTTCCTTTTTATAATAATCAAATATTTCTGAACTAGTCGTATAACTATCAGGTACAGGATTATGCAACAAAGAAATATACCACTGAGCACTCTCATTAAAACTAGACTTTTCCATACTAATCCTCCATTTAAGAAATTTGGTAATCATCTTCTAATGTAAATTCAACATTCTCATCGATCCATTCCTTACGTGGAGCAACTTCATCTCCCATCAAAACAGACACTCTTTTTTCAGCTAGCTGCGCATCCTCAATATTAACCCGAATTAAAGTACGAGTTCCTGGCTGCATAGTTGTCTCACACAACTGATCAGCATTCATCTCACCAAGTCCTTTGTATCGCTGAATCTCACATTTCTTACCCTTTGCCTTTTGTTGCATCTCCTCAACTGTATAAGCATACTCAATATTTTTACCAGATTGAATTTTAAATAGCGGAGGAAGCGCAACAAAAAGTCTACCATCCTCAATCAAAGGCCTCATATATCGATAGAAAAAAGTTAGAAGCAAACACTGAATATGTCCACCATCTTCATCAGCATCACTCATAATAATAACCTTACTATACTCACAATCATGAATATCAAAATTAGCACCATAACCAGCACCAATCGTATAAATCATAGTATTAATCTCTTCATTTTTTAAAATATCTTCTTCTTTTGTCTTTTCAGTATTTAAAACCTTACCACGTAAAGGAAGAATTGCTTGATAACGTCTATCCCTTCCTTGCTTTGCAGAACCACCTGCACTATCTCCTTCGACTAAAAACAATTCTTTTTTACTTTTATCCTTACTAGTTGCTGGAGCAAGTTTTCCAGATAAACTTCTCTCTTCTTTCTTTTTACTTGTTCCCTTACGAGCTTCCTCTCTAGCTTTTCTAGCAGCTTCCCTAGCAATTTTACTTCTTAAACTCTTATTAATAATTTCAGTTGCAATAGATTTATTTTCTTCTAAGAAAACCCTCATTTGCTCTGTAACAATATTTTCAACAGCTACTCTAGCACTAGGAGTACCAAGTTTACCTTTTGTTTGCCCTTCAAATTGCAATATACCTTCTGGAATTTTCAAACTGATAACTGCCGTCAAGCCCTCACGAACATCGCTTCCCTCCAAAGCCTTATCTTTTGCTTTCAAAAAACCATTATTCTTAGCATAATCATTAAAAACTCTAGTTAGCGCAGTCTTAAAACCAACTTCATGCGTACCACCGTCAATAGTTTTAACATTATTAACAAAGCTAACAATTGTTTCATTATAAGAATCTGTATATTGCATCGCAACATCTACTTCCATCTTATCTCTAACACCAGTAATAGAAAGAACCTTATGCAAGACATTTTTACCCTTATTCATATCTTCAACAAACTCTTCAATACCACGTTCATAATGAAACCTACTACTACGTTCATCCTCTTCATCAATAACTTCAATAGTAATTCCCTTTAAAAGGAAAGCGGACTCCTGCATTCTTTCACAAACTGTTGTATAAGAAAAATTAGTACTAGAAAAAATAGAATCATCTGGTAAAAAACGAATGGTAGTTCCTGTTTTATTAGTAGTCCCAATCTTTTTTAAAGGTACTGAAACATTACCACCATTTTCAAAGCGAATATAATACTCACTCTTATCATGCTTAATATCAACTTCCATCCACTTAGATAAAGCATTAACAACACTAGCTCCAACACCATGAAGTCCACCAGATACTTTATAACCATCACTTTCAAATTTACCACCAGCATGAAGTACCGTAAAAATAACTTCAGGAGTAGAACGACCAGAAGCATGCATACCAGTAGGAATACCACGACCATGATCTTCTACACTAACAGACTTATCACTATGTAAAATAATTTTAATATAGTCACCAAAACCATTAATCGCCTCATCAATAGCATTATCTACAATTTCCCAGATAAGATGGTGAAGTCCTCTTTTATCAGTAGAACCAATATACATACCAGGTCTTTTTCGAACAGCTTCAAGTCCTTCTAATATTTTAATCGATGACTCATCATACTTTAATGCCATTTATTATCACTCCTAATCCAACTACTACTTATTATAACAAAAAAGTAAAGTTTTTCAAAACAAACTTTACTTTATTTGACACAATCAAAACAACAATTATTTCTTCTTTACCTTTTCACTGTTTCCATCACTTCCATAAATAAGTAACAATAAAGCATCTTCAATAACAAAAAATTCATCATTAGCACATACAATAATAGTAAAAAGCAAAATAAAAAGGCACTACTCTGTAATGTCTTTTTAATCAATATCTTCCAACTTATCATAAGTCATTTTAGCAGCATTCTTAGCCATTTCTTTCATGTTTGACATAGCATTAGGATTCTTTTTCATATACATATATCCTGCTACTCCCATACCACCAAGAATTGCTGCCCAAAACATTTTATTCATGGTTTTCTTTTCCATATTTTTCACCTCATTTTTATTATGAAGTGTTTTTTTCTATTTTATACCATTTTCTAGAAAATCTTGAATTGTTGTCCTTCTAATATCAGAAGAAATATTACGGACTGCTTGATGAAGAGCACCAATATCTCCTATAATATATAACATTTTTTTACTTCTAGTAATTCCCGTATAAACAAGTCTTCGATAAAGCATCTTCCTATATCCCTTGACAATAGGCATGACAACAACATCAAATTCGCTTCCCTGGGATTTATGAATAGAAATAGCATAAGCTAATCGAAATTTATTAAAGTTAGCAGCAGTAAACACAACCTCATTCCCATCAAAATCAATTGTAATTTTCTTACTAGGTTGCACACTAATCTGACTAATAATTCCAATATCTCCATTGTAAATATTTTCTTCTGGCATATTGCTAAGTTCAATTACTTTATCTCCTTCACGGAAAACCACTTCTCCAACAACCAACTCTTTTTTTGACTTATCTTTTGGATTAAAAATCTTTTGTAACTCTTGATTAATCACATCAATCCCATGTCTTGTTTTATACATTGGTGCCAAAACCTGAAAATTTTTATAAGATAAATCTTTAAATGTAGAACATACATCCATCAAATTAGAGATAACATCATTATCTTGACAATCAATAAAAGTCAAATCATCATCTTGGTTAAAGACATCTTCTTCTACATTACCATTTCTAACATCATAAGCAAGCGTCAAAATATTAGAATCTTTTCCTTGACGATACAACTCTTTCAAAGTAACAACTGGTAATACTCCACTTTCAATAACATCATGTAATACTTGTCCAGGTCCAACAGAAGGTAACTGATAACTATCACCCACCATAATAACTTTACAATTAGCAGAAATACCACGCAATAAACTAGCCATCAGCAAAGTATCCACCATACTAGCTTCATCTAAAATAATCACTTCTGCCTTGCTTTTATGATACTCATTAACTTGAAACTTATTCGTATCTTTCTGCCATTTTAAAAAACGATGAATAGTACTTGCTGGCATCAAAGTAGCATCACTCATCCTCTTTGCTGCTCTACCGGTAGGAGCAAGCAAAAAAACTTTCTCTAACAATTGATCATAACTCAATTTATAAACTTCTTTATAAAGTTCTAATATTCCTTTCATAATAGTAGTCTTACCAGTTCCAGGTCCACCAGTAATAACCAAAAAATGTTTACAAACACTATCTAAAATTGCTTTTCTTTGTTCTTCATTATAAGAAATACCAAAAACTTTTTCCATCTCTAAAAACTTATCATTTAAATTTTTAAACTCCTCGTCCTTCTTATGAGCAAGTAAGCGGAATCGTTTTACAATCAACGTCTCTGCCTCATACATATCTTTTAAATAATACTTTCCATCCTTCTCGATAACCATCAGATCTTCTTTCAAAGACTCCATTGCCTCTTGAAAAATCTCTTCATGAATAAGAACTAACAAAACACGTGGTAAATATTCAAATATTTCATCATAGAAAAAATAACTATGGCCATACGTATTACCAACTTCCTCCATAATATATAAAATAGCTGCACGTATTCTAATATTAGCATCTTTATCAATACCATTTTTAAGAGCAATTCGATCAATCTTTTTAAAATTAAGCTCATAAATATCATACTCTAATTGATAAATATCTTGACTGATTACATCTTTTACCCTATCTTTATAATAATTACAAATAAGCATAGAATCTTTAGTAGAAAACCCAAGATTTGACAAATATAAAACGACTTCATAACTAGACTCATATTCTTTTAATTTTGTATGTAAGGTATCAATATTTTTACGTGTAATTCCTGGAATCAAAATCAAATTATCCGGATTTTCTAAAATAATCTGTAGAGTATCTTTTCCTAAAACATCAACAATCGTTTTAGCTTTCTTTTCACCAATCCCTTTAAATAGTCCACTCGTTAAAAATTCAACAATAGCATCTTTTTCTTCTGGTTTACATCTTTCATAACTAGAAACAGAAAATTGCTTTCCATATTTAGGATGCTCTACCATTTGTCCAAAAAAAAGATAAGTATCCATATCATTAAGTTCATGAAAATATCCCGTAAAAGTAATGGTTTTATCTAAAAAGGGCGTAAATTCATCACAATTTGTCTCTATTACTTTAAAAAGACCAATATGATAACCATTCCCATTCTGATAAATACTTCTTTGATAATGTCCCTTAATATAGTTATCCATACTCAATCCCCTCTCTTTAGTGAGCCACTAGAAAAATAAATTACTTTAACAAAGAAGTATCAGCAACACAATAAGGATAAGATACTTCTTTAATAGGAACAGTAACAAAAGTATTATGAGGAATTTCTCTATCTAGTTCTACATGTAAATAAGTATCTGTGTGTCCATAACTCTTACCGTTTTTCACATCTTCTATCAACACTTCTACATTTTTCCCAATAAAAGATTGAAAATACTTCATTTCCAATTCTTTAGATACTTCTAAAAGTTCTCTAGCACGACTCTTCTTAATAGCAGCATCAATGTGATTATCCAACTCCATTGCTTTTGTTCCTTTTCTTTCGCTATAAGGAAATACATGAATTTTCGTAAATCCTATACTCTTGCAAGTTGAAATCGTCTTTTTAAAATCCGCATCACTCTCACCAGGAAACCCAACAATGACATCGGTCGTAATAGCCATATCAGGACGAATGGTTCGAATATCACGAATCTTTTGAAAAAAATAATCTAAATCATATTTACGATTCATAAGTTGCAAAACATGATTACTTCCCGCTTGTAATGGAATATGCATATGATTAACAATAACCGAATTATCTTTCATAACTTCTAAAACATCATCCGTTAATTCTGTTATTTCAATAGATGAAATACGTAAACGGCGAAGACCATCAATTTCAACAATCCTACGAAGTAAATCAGCAAAACTAGTATCCAAATCCACTCCATAATTACCAGTATGAATACCAGTTAATACAACTTCTTGATAGCCATGAAGAACTAAATCAGTAATTTCTTTCACAACAACATCTGACTCCTTACTGCGACACTTTCCACGTACATAAGGAATGATACAATAAGAACAAAAATTCTCACATCCATCTTGAATTTTAACAAAAGCTCTAGTTCTACCCGGAAATTCATTAATATACATATCTTCAAACTTTCTAGGTAGTTCTTGATATAAATGACGAATATCTTCCCTTTTAGAAAACCATTCATCTAAAAGTTCAATAATTTTAGATTTATCTCTATTACCAAGTACAATATCTAACCCAGGAATAGAAAAATCTTTATTCGCTTCAATAAAACACCCCATCGCAACAACACAAGCATCTGGATTCCTTCGAATTGCTTTTCGAATCATCTTACGAGACTTAATATCACTAGTATTAGTAACTGTACAAGTATTAATAATATAAACATCACAAATATCATCAAAATTTTTAATTTCATAATGATTCTCTTTTAATAAATGAATAATATATTCACTTTCATAAGTATTTACTTTACATCCCAATGTTAAAATTCCAACTGTATGCAATTTACTCCCTACTTTCTTTAAACTCTTGATACCAACTATCTAATTTACCAATCGCACTATCAACAACGTCTTTTCCCTTTTCAATCACACTTGATCCAATATCTTTTCCCTTTTCTATATAAGGAGAATAAGCATCTTGAAACCGATTCTTATCCTCTTCAAAAGTATCTACAACATTTTGATAAGAATTCTCCCCAACCTGTTCTTTATATTTAGAAATGATACTATCCTTTAACTCTCGAGCTTTATCAACAACAGTAGTATAACTTCTCTCTGCAGTAGATTTTATATTTTCTTTATAATTAGGAAATCTACTTTCAATATAAGAATCTATATTATAATAAAGTGTAAGTATTTTCTCTTTGGCAGTATTCGTTAACTCTTGAAAAGTAACACCTTTAATACTCCCACCATAAAAAATAAAATCAGTAAGCGTAATAAAAGTATCTTCTAATTTTTCTTTAAGATTCTCTTCTTCTCCTTTTTGTTGTGATAACTGTTCTACTTCCTTTGTCACATGTTCCACATAAGAAACAACTTCCGCCTCATCTTTTGCTGGCAAAGTATCCACAAACAAACTCTGATTAGAAAATGACTCTACATTCTCTGATGATTGATCATCATTCATATCTATCTTTTGATTCATATCTACAGCATCTTTTGTACTGCGACTTCCCACCTTGTCAAATGGAATAACCAAAATAACTAATAAAATAATGATAATAATAAGACATATTAATATTGCAATATCTAATGGATGCTTCTTCATAGACAACACCTCATTTCGTGTCAAAATTATAACACAAATAAGATACTTTTTCAACTAAAGAAAAAGCCCTCTAAAAGGGCATACAAACAAATCTAATCTAATTTTTTCTGCAATTCTTTTAAAGTCATTAAAAATTCATTTGTTTTTCGTATTTCTTCATCTAATTTTTCGTAATTTGCCGTATTTTCAAGTTCAATATCAGAATTACTTTGAACAGCAGGCCTTTCTATTCCAAAGACTGGAGAAATAACAGGACTGCTCTGAAATTTCTTATGTTCTTGATATACTGGTTTTTCTTCTTTTTTAACATTAACATCTACAGTAGTAAAATTAATACTAGGACTAGCAGTTACAAAATCATCAAGCTTCATTTGTTCGGTACTATCTACCGTAGAAACAATAACTGGTTCACTTTCAACAGCAACATCAGCATCTACTTGAACAGACTTCATGCGCTCTTCTAAATCCTGAAGACTAATTGGTTCATTTCCTTCATCGTCTAACTTTTCTAATTCACCATTTTCATATAAAGTCTTATTACGGCGCATCAATTCATCCAAACTAATAATAGCATTCTGTTCTTGCTCTTCTTCAAAAGCAGTTAAATCAATATTTTTTACTTCTTCTTCCGCTTTTTCTAAAACTTCTGTCAAACGCATAAGTTCAGCCTGTGCCTCACTTGGATCTGGTTCAATACTAGTATATTGCAACTCCTCCTGTGGATGAATATTTTCTTCTTTTGGCACCACAACCACTTCAGGAGTAACATTCTCTACCACTATAGGAGTATCCTCTACTTTATCATTAACAGTCAAAATTTCTGGTAAAGGAGATACTGTATCAGAAGAAACAGAATCTAAAGAGACCTCTTCAGGAACAACTGCTACCACTTCTTCTTTTTTAGAATCAGTTGTAATTAATACAGGTTCTTTTTCTACATTACTCACATTCTCATTATTTTGACTTTCTTCACTCTCATCAACAATCTTTTGTAATTCTCGAGTATTTTGTCTCTGTTTTCTCTTATAATAAGTCTTATCCAAAAAATAAATTATAAAATATAAAACGGATGCAATCCCAACCAGCGAATACACCACAATCATTTCTTCCGTTGTTAAAAATTCGATTAATCCGTTCATTATTTCCACCTCTACAACTAGTCTACCATACCCCTTAAAAAAGAATAAAGTACTAACCCTAAATTTCTATCATTTTTCATTTTTTTGACAAATTTTATTTACATATTTTTACAATTGTTCGATTGACACTTATTTACAAAGAAAATCAGAACATATCTTTATATCAATCATATCATAAAATAAAATTTTGTGAATACTTTTGAAAGAATTTAATAGAAAAATTTTTAAAACATATACTGGTACCATGAAAGAAAAATTTTTAAAATCCGTCTTCATCCTATTAATAGGTGGACTATTAACAAAAGTATTAGGTATGCTAATAAAAATAATTATGTCAAGACTAATTGGAACAGAAGGATTAGGACTTTATATGATGGTTCTACCAACATTTTCTTTATTTATTGGTCTTGGTCAATTTGGACTTCCTACTGCATTATCTAAACTAATTGCAGAAAAAAGAAAAAATAATGTAAAACTATTCTTCTCAATACTTCCAATCTCTTT
This sequence comes from uncultured Bacilli bacterium, assembly GCA_944359885.1. Taxonomy (GTDB): domain Bacteria; phylum Bacillota_I; class Bacilli_A; order RF39; family UBA660; genus Faecimonas. Next base: position 35,443 of record CALVTC010000002.1, read on the forward strand.
AATCATTAATTTCATACTAATTTTTACAATTATTATAATTGCCCCCGTTCTATCAAATAACCTTCTTCACGACCCAAGATGTTACTTACCAATCTTAGCAATTGCTGTTGTAATTCCATTTACAAGTTTATCCAGTATTTGCAGAAGCTATTTCTTCGGTAAAGAAAAAATGGCTCCACACGTCATTTCTAATTTAGTAGAAGATGTTGTAAGATTAACTCTAATGATAATTGGAATTCCATTCTTTTTACCAAAAGGACTAGAATATGCTGTATGTTATATTATTTTATCTAATGTAATAAGTGAAGCAGCATCTATCGTCATTTTATTTATATTTTTACCAAAGCATTTACAAATCAAAAAAGAAGATTTAATACCAAAAAAAGATTATATGAAAGAATCCCTTTCAATTGGAATTCCAAACACAACGGGAAGACTACTTGGAAGTTTTGGCTATTTTCTAGAACCAATACTATTAACAACTACTCTATTAAAGGTAGGATACTCAACAAAATATATTACAACCGAATATGGTATATTATCAGGATATGCCATGCCACTTTTACTGCTTCCATCATTTTTTACCATGGCCATATCACAAGCTCTATTACCAATCGTATCTAGAGAATATACAAGAGGAAATTATACTTATGTAAGAAGAAAAATAAAACAAGCAATTACCTATTCCCTCATGATAGGAATACCAGTAACTATCTTTTTTATCCTGTGTCCCGAGATTCCCTTAAAAATAATCTATCATACAACAGAAGGTACTGCCTATATTCGTATGCTTGCACCCATTTGCCTATTCCAATACATTCAGTCTCCTCTAGCATCTGCACTCGATGCCATGGGAAAAAGTAAAGACGCCATGAAAGCAACTACAATTGGAGTTTTTATAAGATCTATATTTTTAGTATTACTATCCTTATTAAAAATAGGACTCTGGGGACTTATTATCGCAATATCCCTAAACGTACTGGCAGTAACCTTCTATTCAATAAAAAAAGTTAAAAAACATCTTGCTACCCCTTCTTTCACATAAAATACTAAAAAAATGCTTGATATTTCACGCAATTTACACATTATTTAGTATAATATTACTACAGGGAGGGATTTCAGATGAAAATATTAGTTGTAGATGACGAAACTATGATTCGTGAAGTCATCAAAGAATATTGTGCTGCTAATCACTTTACAACAGACGAAGCAGCGAGTGGAAAAGAAGCTTTAAAAAAGCTAGAAACCAATACTTATGATTTAATGGTATTAGATATAATGATGCCAGAAATGGACGGTTATACATTACTAGAAGAACTTCCAAAAGAAAAGAAAATCCCAACTCTTGTACTATCAGCAAGAGGAGAAGAAATTGATAAACTTCGTGGATTTGAATTAGGAATTGACGACTATTTAACCAAACCATTCTCACCAAAGGAGTTAATAGCTCGTATTAAAGCAATATATAATCGTACCAACCAAAATTTACCCAATATATATAAACTCAATACTCTCGAACTTAACTTTTCTGCTCATACATTAAAAATCGATAATAAACTAATAAATGTTACTCCGAAAGAATTTGAAATCCTTACCTACCTAATTAAAAACAAAGGAATTGCCATATCAAGAGAACAATTATTATCTAGATTATGGGGTTATGATTACTTCGGCGATGATAGAACAATTGATACTCACATCAAAATGCTTCGTAATAATCTAGGAGAATATAGAAATCACATCGTAACAGTTAGAGGCACAGGATATAAATTTGTAGAAAACAATGAAGAAGAATAGTCTACATATTAAAATATGGCAATACTTTTTAATATTTTCCTTATTAATATTGGGATTCCTCTGGGCATTCCAAGTTCTTTTTTTGAACCAATTTTATCGTATGAGTAAAACCAAAGACATTGCGGAAGTTGCGAATACATTAATCAAATATAAAAACAGTCAAAATTTAGTAAGTATTATTGACCAAGAGGCAATGGATAATAGTGTTTGTGTAGAAATTGTTAATGAAAAAGCAAGTACCATTTATGCATCCGCCTATTTTGGAAAAGGTTGTGTTTCTGGAAAAGAACAAAATCTAGAATATAAATCTGATTTTATAAATAGTAATAAAAGAAGACAAACATATGAATTAATTAATCCAATGTTTGATAATCGTACTTTAGTACAAGCAATTAAACTAGATTCCGAAAACTACGCATTTATCAATACATCAATGGATCCCATTGATGGAACAGTCCACATTCTACAAACACAATTAATTTTTGTAACCATCATCGTCTTATTATTATCCTTCATTATTGCCTACTTCATCTCTCGTCATATTTCTAACCCAATCGTACAAATGAACAAAGCTGCTAAAACTTTAGCAGAAGGACAATTTAATATTTCTTTTAAATCTGATGAAGATATCAAAGAATTAGACGAACTTGCAACTACATTAAACTATGCAAAGGATGAACTTGCCAAAACAGATGAATTACGACAAGATTTAATGGCCAATGTTTCTCATGATCTAAAGACACCACTAACTATGATAAAAGCTTATGCTGAAATGAGTCGTGATCTTCATGCCAAAAACAAAAAGAAACAAGAAGAAGACATGAATATTATTATTAGTGAAGTAGATAGACTAACTATTTTAGTAAATGATATATTAGAATTATCTAGTATGCAGTCAAATATCAATGAGCTACAAAAAGAAGAATTTGACCTAATTCACTTAACCAAGGAAATACTCCACCGCTATCAAGTATTACAAGAAACAGAAAACTACCAATTCGAATTTAACCATCAAGAAAAAGAACTAATGATATATGCTGATAAAAAGAAAATAGAACAAGTTATCTACAACCTAGTAAATAATGCAATAAATTATACTGGAGAAGATAACAAAGTTATCATAAATATTATATCAGAAGAAAAAGATATCCTAATAGAAATAAAAGATACTGGTAAAGGAATTAAAGAAAGTGATTTACCATATATTTGGGATAAATACTATAAGAATAAGAAAAAACACAAAAGAAATTTAGTAGGAACAGGGCTTGGCCTTTCTATTGTAAAAAATGCCCTACAACTACATCATTATGAATTTGGAGTTACATCTGAAAAGAATAAAGGTTCTTGTTTCTATTTCAAAATACCAATCACAAAAGAAAAATAAAGAAATCCCAGTTGAATATTTATTCAATTGGGATTTTATATTTTAATATATAGTTTAATTTTTTAGCAACTATTCCACTACTTTTCTGATACAAAATTATATCTCACCATTTAGATATTTCTCATCTAAATCATCTAAAATATTGATTAATTTATCTCCGAAAGCTCTACACTCTCGAAAGACCTCATTAGTAGAAGAGTACAAATTATTAAACACAGTTCTTTCTAAAATAGGAATTAAAAGAATCTGATCACCAACAGTCACACGTAAAACCATTTCGTAGCAGCTACTTTTATTAGCAGTAATACGAGAACGTCTACTACTCTTCTTCTCTCTTACAACCATATCATCAAGTAACAATTCATAATTCTTAATATCTTGAATCATATATTTTACATGAGACTCCTTAGTATGAAAAACAATTTCATTATGATCACCAATACTAATACCAGAACCAAGGGAATTTAAATAGAACGTTTTAGGATGTGCATTACAAAACATAGCTAACTTATTACGGATAACTTCACTTCGATAATTAACATCTAAAAACAACTTTTCAAACTGACTAACCGCATCCCCTAATCCATTAACCGTAAACAACATATTACCAAGTAAAATTACTTGACTCATAAGACCACTTTTAACAGGCGAAACACTAATACCCTGATACTGATATTTCAAATAAGTCTTATCAATAGGATTAATCAACCATAAAAAACTAGTAGTCGCAACAAAATAAAATTTAACACCACTCTTACACTCACTAGCATAAAAACATTCTAAACATACTTCGTCAATCGGAATAAGACCTCGAATCACAACCGCATTTGCTTCATTTAAATCGGGACAAATTTCTTGTAATTGCTTATGACTAATAGTTAAGTTTTTCTTATCAATCGCCGTAAACGGATAAAACTCAGGAAGTAGAGCTACCTTACCAAGCAACTGATAATATAACTCATCCCCTTCTTGCATCTTCTTATACTTTTCTTGAATACCACTCCATAACTTTTGAAACATCTTTCTCTCTCCTCAATAAATATATTCAAAATATCCAATCTAACATATTTTCTACTCATCATAAGTATATCAATAAATTATCAATTTTTCCACGCATTAAAACAAAAGATTACCCAGAAGGCAATCTCCATTATACAAATTTACTTATCTAATTATAAATATAAAGTTCATGTTGTGCTCTTGTACACGCAACATATAATAAATTTCTCTCATTCCTTTTATAAGAATTATCTCTATCATTATATAAAATAACACTATCAAACTCTAATCCCTTTGCTAAATATGCAGGCAACAAAACAAAACCCTTAGAAAAATTCTTCGTTTGCAAAGTAACATAAGAAACATCCACATCATCCTTAATAAGTGAATAAATTTTTTCTGCTTCTAAATCATCTTTAGTAATAATCGCAACACTAGCATATTCACCTCTTAAAGTTTTAACATCTTTTAATAATTGTTCTTTTAAATCTTCTAAATGTCTTCTAAAAACAATAGGTTTATGATTATCCCTACGAATAGCATTTACATGATGCAAATTTAATATCTTATTTGTATATTCTATAATTTCTGGAGAAGACCGATATGTTTTTAAAAGTTCAATATACTTGCTTTCATTTTTTAAAAGTGGTCTTAACTCTTCTAAAGATTCATAATGATAATAAGGATTAATATTTTGATTAACATCACCTAAAATAGTAAAATCTGCCTTCCTAAATATTTTAGAAATAATAATATATTGAAGTTTATTATAATCTTGTGCTTCATCAATTACTACTTGCTTAATCTGACCTTCGTATGGAAATCCATCCAAAATACCTTTCATATAAGAAAATAATAAAGCATCTTCATAATAAATAATTTTTCGTTTAATAAACTGATTAATTTCTCGTTCTGTTAAACTTATCTTACAATAAGGACTAAGATAAAATCCATGATAGATTTCCTTAAAATCTCGTTTAAAATTAGCATGTTCTCTTAATAATTTACGAAATGTTCCTCTCTTTTTCCCACTACCCTCATAAAAATTAGAAGAAAGTCTCTTAGCAAGTTCCTCAACTCTTTCAAATAAAGGAAGTCTATCATATTTATGATGAAGCAAATCATTTAATTCATCTTTATCTACATAATGAATTTCTCCCTCATAAAACGATTCTATAAATTTAGCATTAGAAATATAATCCTCTAAATACTGATCAAAGTCATGAATAATTTCATCACTTTGCTTATACTTAATTAATTCTATATTAGGTACTTGATATGTATAATATCTCGCAACAAAATCAGTAAAAGCCTCTACTTCCTTATATTCTGTAATAGAAAAAGATAAATAGTCATTAAAAGTAGTTTGTAATGTATTATCTTCACCTAAAGATGGTAAAACATCTGAAATATACTCTGTAAAAATAGGATTAGGTGAAAAAATTAAAATATGATTACTAGACAAATTTTTCAAACGATATAAAAGAAAAGCAATTCTATGAAGAGCAACCGTTGTTTTACCAGATCCAGCAATACCTTGAACAATTAAATTATGATCTTCAAGATTACGAATCACTTGATTTTGTTCTTGTTGAATTGTATTGACAACATTCTGCATCTTATCGCTAGATTCATGTGCCAAAACATCTTGTAATACCTCATCATCAATATTTAACGAATTATCAAATACTCCAAGTAACCTCCCACATTCAATCTTATATTGCCTTTTCCTCTTTAATTCACCCCTATATTCACCACCTGGTGCAGTATATGAGCATGGACCTACTTCATAGTCATAAAACAAACTACAAATAGGACTTCTCCAATCATATAAAATATTATTAAAGTTATCATCTTTCAAATAAGTAAGAGAAATATAAATATTCCATATTTTATTAAATTCATCTTTAAATACAATAGATGCAAAATATGGTTTATTTTTTATTTGGTTTAATCTTTTAAAATACTGTCTTTTTTGTAATACCCTCTCTGCCTCTTGACTAGTAGCAGCCATCACCTGATTCATTTCTCCCTTATCAAAACTACTAGCATTTTCCCAAAGCATCTTTTTAAATTCTGTAAAATCTTCTTCATCTTGAAAAACATCTCCACCAAGAGACTCTAAAGTTTCTCCTAGCAATTGACGAACTTTAGCTAAAATTACTTCTTCTTTTTCATACTCTTCTTTTGTAACTGCCATATTACCTCCTATTTATTCTTTAAAAACCAAGCAACAACAAAAAACCACATAAGTTATGTAGTTATTATACTACTATGTGATTTTTAAGCTAACGTCTATTTCACTATAGCATAAAAGAGATTTTGTTTCAAGAAAATTTTATTGAGATTAGTTGCTGAAAACTCATCTCTTTTTAATCTCTGATACTGGACTAATATGTTTTTTCTTTTACCATACTTTTATCATAAAACGTTACTTTCATAATTTCAGCAATATTTTCATCTTTTGTTCCAATTAGTTTTTCTACACTTGGTAATTCATAAAAAGCTACTGTATTTTCTAGACTAAAATCAATCTCTGTTTGTGAACATAAAAATAACCTTTTTCCTAATGCTAATGCCATACCTAATTCAATATGAGCACCTCTTCCAGCCGGTAATAAAATAATTACTACATCGGCATCCACTATACCTTGTTTTTCTAATGTTGCATATTCCTTCATATCTTCCATTGAAACATCACCATTTACATTCCCTACCCAGTCATAAGTTTGATGCCATCCATATTCTTTTAATCTCTCTGCATAATAAGTTACCAATTCACAATTCTTCATTCCGGATCCAACATAAAAATTCATCTGTTTATCACTTCCTCTTAAATATACTATAAAACCAATACAAAAATGTACTGGTCTTAATCATTTATTATTTTAGTAAATCTTGTAAAATAGTTGTAAATTCATTTTGTAATTCTTCTAATCTTTCATGAGTCCTCGCTTCAAATCTAGCTGTAATATTAGGTCCAGTATTACTAGCACGTACTAGAGCCCAACCATCTTCAAATAATACTTTAACACCATCAATATCTAAATACTTATATACTTTGCCTTTAGCATACTCTCTTATTTTTTCTACAATACCAAATTTAATGTCATCACTTACTTTAAACTTTAATTCAGGTGTTGAGTAATAAACTGGTATCCCTAAAGCAAGTTCATCTACAGTTTTTTCGGTATGAGATAATATTTCTAACATACGAAGTCCAGCATAAAGTCCAGAGTCAAATCCTGGAAAACGGTCTCTAAAATACACATGGCCTGATAACTCTCCACCAAATGGTAAATCTAAATTTTTAACAGCCGCTTTTGTATAAGAGTTACCCGTACGATAACAAATTCCTTTACCACCTAAACGCTCTATTTCATCTTCCAAGGCCTTAGAACATTTAACATCATACAAGAACTCCTTTTTATCTACTTTATTTATAATATCCCTAATAATTAATATCATATATAAATCTGTTGGTAAAAACCTAGCAGAATTGGTCACCATTCCCATACGATCCCCATCTCCATCAAACGATAGACCAATATCAGCATTCTCTTCTAAAACTTTTTCTTTTAACTGCTTTAAGTTTTCTTCTACACAAGGATCTGGATGATGATTAGGGAAATGTCCATCACTTTCTCCATTTATTACAATCAAATCCATTGGAAACATTTCATATAATTCTTTCGCTATAATACTTGTTGTTCCATTTCCTGGATCAATTACTACTTTTAGACGGCGTGGTCCAAAATGAAGATTATTTCTAAATAATTCTAAATATTCTGGTTCTATATTATACATAGATAAAGACCCATTTCCGTGTTGAAATTTTCCTCGTAAAATATAAGCTAAAAAATCTTGTATTTCTTGCCCTTTACAATTACCACTTTCATCAAAAGCGAACTTAAATCCATTATCATCTTTTGGATTATGAGATGCCGTTACCATTACTCCACTATAGATTTGCAATTTAATACAAGCATAATAATACATAGGCGTGGTACAAAGACCTAATCCAACAACATCAATACCAGTAGATAAAATCCCTTTTGTCAAAGCATCATATAACTTTGGACTACTAAGGCGATTATCATGACCAATAATACAAGTACTCCTACCTTGTTCTCTAATATAACTACCAAAACCTAGTCCAATCGTATAAGCAGTATCTTCATCTATTTCACTAGGATAAACTCCTCTAATATCATATCCCCTAAATATATTTTTGTTTATATTTTCTTTATATTTCATATTACCCTCCTACTTACAAGTATATCATACTCCAAAAGAAAAAACATCCGAATTATCGCATGCTTTCCTTTTCTTTCTTTTGTCGTTGCTTAGCCTTTAATTTTTGAATTTTAACTTCTCTTTTAGTAGTATCAAAAAGCTCTAAGAACTCACGAAATTTCTTATTTGCATGATATGTTGCAGTAGGAAACGCCTTTAAAAGACGAGAAGTTAAAAGTGTATGTTTACGAATTGCTTTCAAAACTTCCTCTTTCACAGTAGCAGTTGCATCTACACCTACATATTTATTCAAATTAATTTTTAATCGTGAAGTAATATAACAAGACTCTATAACATCCACCATAAAGATAGTAAACAAAATAACAGCAATACAAATTGTAATAGTACTAGATGGTAAATAAACAATCCAAGATAAGAATGGATGAACCACTTTAACAACAACGATACCACCTAATCCAAACAAAATAGAATTAAAAAGACAAATTCGCCCATTTAAATTAAATTTTTCTTTAGAATAATCCCACCAACGTAATTTAAAAATCTTCTCCATTAATAAACTAGTAAGATATTCCAGTAAAGAACAATAAAAGGCACTCATAATAAATAAAGCAACTAAATCATCTTGATACCGAGATAAAAATAACACCATAATAAGACAACCAAAACCATAAATTGGTAAATAAGGTCCAATCAAAAATCCCCGGTTAAAAACAACCTTTTTAGATTTTAAACTACAGCTAATTATCTCAGCAATATATCCTAAAATAGAATATAATAAAAACAAAATAAACCAAAAAGATATATTATATAACATAAACAACCCCTAAATAATTAAAGATAATACCATAATAAGGATTCCTAACAAAATTCCAAAATTTCTTTCAGATTGAAATTTGCTCTTACGAATTCTTGGCCACAATTCAGAAAACAAAATGAAAAGTAACATTCCAAGTGTAAGAGACAATAAACTTCCTAATACCCATTCTGGTATCACTTGATTACTGAAAAGAAGTCCAAAACATCCACCTACTAAAGTAGATAAACTAACAGCTCCAATTGATAGCCACACTTTAGAAGACTTTTGTCCACCTTGATAGAAAGTCGTTGCAATAACCATTCCCAGTGGCAAATTATGAAAACCAATTCCAATTGCCAAAATCAAACCAGTACTAACATTACTAAGTACAGTAGAATATACGGCCATTCCCTCAATAATATTATGAATAATAAGAGCAATAGAAGAAATAATTCCAATATGTGCCAGATTACTATTAGATTCAGCCTTCGTCATTCTATCATGCTCATGATGGTCAGGAATAAAGTGATCAAGTCCTCTTAATACACCATATCCTAAAACAACAAAAATCAAAAACAACCAAATATAGCGAAGCCCAAGATGTTCAATTATTTCAGGAATCAAATCCAAAACAATTAACATAATAATAACACTAAAAGCAAGTCCTAAAGAAAAATCAATAATTTGCCCTTTCTTATTCGCTAGAAAAGCAACCATTGCCCCAATTAAAACAAAAATTCCTAATAAAAATGTAATTAATAATCCGATCCATTCTACACGCATTTGCATCCACCTATCTTATAAAAATATAAACCAAAACAATTACAGCCAAAACCACCCTATAAATCATAAATATCTTAAAATTATGTTTTTGTAAATATTTAAGTAAATATTTAATACATAACAAGCCAATAACAAAAGATACTAAGATTCCTGAAATAAAGGTACCAAGATTCGCCATAATAACACTCCAAGCACTACCTTTAATTAATTGTAACACAACTGCGCCTAAAACAACAGGGGCACTTAGGAAAAAAGAAAATTTTGCAGCACTTTCCCTATCTAGTCCCAAGACTCTTCCACAAGCTATTGTCGTACCACTACGAGAAAAACCAGGGATAAGTGCAAATACTTGACTGCATCCAATAATAACAGCATCCTTTAAAGTCATTTCCTTAATACCTTTAGACTGCTTACTATACTTATCTGCAAGATAAATAATAATACCCATAAAAGCCAACGCTAATGCAATAACAACATAATTAGAACGAATAATCTTTTCTATAGACTCTTCAAAAAGAACTCCAACAATCGCAGCAGGAATTGTTGCTGCTACCAAATACCATAAGATTTTTCCTTCATCATCTTTAACGCCTTTCGTAAATCCTTTTTGAATCATCCGAATAAATTCCCAGAAGAAAAAAACTCCAATAGCAAGTAAAGTACCAAAATGTAAAGCAATATCAAAAGTAAGCTCCATATTAGCACTCATTCCCGCTCCTATACCAAAGATATCTCTAAAAATAATTAAATGTGCTGATGATGAAATTGGTAAAAATTCCGCAATCCCCTGAATAAATCCCAAAATTAAAATCTCAATAATATCCATGCTATTCTCCTCAATTAATTTTCAAATACTTCCATCACTAATGGTACTACATGTTTTTTACGAGAAACACAATTCTCAATAAAATGTCCCTCTTCTACATTTTCTAGTTCGTAAATAACATTAACTACTTCTTGACCTTTTGTATTAAAAATAACATAACTACCATTCTTAATAATATCTGTAACATACAAAGCAACAAAATCATAGTGATTTGCTTCTGCAACTTCATCTAAAGTAGCAACATATCCATTCAATTCTTTTTTCATCTCATCAAAATTCATAGTAAAGAATTGTCCAATTGCAAAAGTCTTCTCATTAACAGTATATAATTTAAAGTCATTATATAATACATCTTCTTTACTCATACCCTCTAAAGAAGTACCTGCTTTCAACATATCCATACCATACACTTGATAATCTACACCACTAATACGTGCCAACTCTTCTACAGCTTCTCTATCTTTAGGTGTCGCTGTTGGACTCTTTAAAATTAAAGTATCAGATAATATTCCAGAAAGTAAAGCTCCAGCAATCTCCCTTGGAATATCTACTCCTCTTTCCTTATATAAAGTATATACAATCGTACAAGTAGAACCAACTGCCATATTACGAAAATTAATAGGACTACTTGTAGTAATACTACCCAAATTATGGTGATCGAATATCTCTAAAATATTAGCTTCATCTAATCCCTCTATACTTTGCAATTTTTCATTATGATCAACTAAAATAACATTTTTAGGGTGTTTTTCATTTAAATCTGTAATACGAAGTAATCCCAAACAATGATTTTTCTTATCAACAATAGGATAATTAGTATGTTTTAATTTATTATTAATATCAAGAACTGTATCCACATACTCATTTTCTTCAAACTTAGTAGGATTATAACTTCTAATCATCATCTTAATATAATTAGTAAGTGGTAAAAGTCTAGCAATATGATAAGAATCATATGGTGTACGAATAATATTAACTTTATTTTTTCTAGCAATCTCAATATGCTCATCTTTAATAACAGAATCTCCTGCTAAGATAAGTAATTTAACTCCAGAAGAGACTGCATACTCAATTACACTATGACGATCCCCTACAATTAAAATATCTTTAGAAGTAAGAGAAATTTGATTAATAAATGTACTACTGCGATAAGCAGCAACTAATATTTTACCAACAATCTCTTCATCAAATTTTAAAACTTCTTCTCCCTTTAAAACATGCATAACATTCTGATAAGAAGTATATAACTCCTCATAATTAGCATTAACAATCATATGAGATAAATCTTTAATAGTTATAAGACCAAGAAATTTATTTTTCTTCTCTACTACAGGAACTCCAGTTACTCCTTCCTGCAACATCTTTTGATAACCATCATAAATAGAATCTGTATCTTTAATAAAAAATCCCTTATGATAATTAACATCTTTAATTTGTAATTTTACATCATTTAAATATTCTGGTTCCTTTAAACCAAAATAATCAAGAGCATATTTAGTTTCTTTATTAACATTACCCAAAATTCTTGGCTCTGTATTTTCATTTAATTGATTTTTTAAATAAGAAAGTCCAATTGCAGACATAACAGAATCAGAATCTGGTTTTTTATGCCCAAAAATATATGTTTTTTCCATACTATCACTTCTTTCTTGCAAAATTATAACATAAAAATAAAAGAAAAAAAAGAGCGAAAACACCTCAAATATTCCAAATTATGTATATTTTTAGCGATTTCTCGAAAAGAAAAAGATAGCAAAGCTATCTCATTTTAACAAAATTTACTACTAAGAACATAAACAAAAACATAGCAGTACGAAGTTGTCGATGCATACAATATCCTTTTTCATACAATGCCGCAACATCATCAACCGCATCCACAATCCAACTCTCCAAATATTTTGGTGGAGTAAACGTAACAGGAAACATATGCGTACGAATAATATCAATTTGTTTTTCTGATAAATCAACATATTTAGAAGCATTTTTTACAGCATATTCTGGATGATGTCTCAAACGTCCAACTCTATTCTCACTATCTACTTCATCCAAGAAAAAATCATGAAGCAAAGCAGCTTCAGTTACTTCTTTATAATCTAATCTTAATGACTTACTAATTTTATAAGAATAATAAGCAACTCTCATAGAATGATCAAATCTAGTAATCCCATGATGAGTAATATATTTTAAACGGTTAAACTCTTCTATTTCAAGAATCGGACTAACAATACTATCAAACTCTTCATCTGTATAACTATTCATATAAACATCCTTTTCTATATCCCATATATTTTATGCAACTTCTTACCCTATCATGATAACATAAAACCATATAGAGTGCAAGTTATAATTTTCCAATATCATAAAGAATAGAGGAAAATGTCCACTAAAGTATAACACAAATCATCAAAGATAGTGTAAAATTATTTGGGGCAAACAAAAAAGAAAGACCTTAATGTTATAATAAACTTGATCAACATATAATAACGGAGGTCTTTCTTATGGATATAATATC
>CALVTC010000003.1 GCA_944359885.1 uncultured Bacilli bacterium
AGATAGTACTGCGAAGAGTTTTATAGAGGCAAGACTTAGTGATGTTAATAAACCAGGAACAGTCACAATTGCATAAACATAAAATGTGCAATGGGATGGACTTGAGTCGTGTTCTTTAAATCTTTGGGATAGATATAAAAATATGATAGAAAACACTTTTAAAAGTGATATGAACCTTGTTTCTTGAATATAGAAATGAGGTTTTTTGATATATAAGGAAAGTGCGTTTAAAAGCATCTAAAACAAAAATGATACTAATATAATTTAGTATCACGACAAAAAGAATAAAGCACCAACTTTAAATTTTAAGTTGTTCCGTAGTAGAATCACAGTAAGGACATTCCATTTTAGAAGTATCTTTCTTTTTAATAAATTTTAAAAATCTGTTCATTAACAATAAATTTGGGAACAGGATCTAACTTGCCACACTTTTTACATTTAAAAAAGTATATTTTTTCATTTAAGTTTCTTACTTTTATATGTCATATAAAATCATATGAAATGGCATCAGAAGATGATTTGTGGGTATAAAGAGTTCTGCTTTTGTTTAACTATTATCAATTATTTTTTAGAATTTTGTTTATAATACTGTTGTGAATTGAATAGAGTCTTTATTATTAGTTTTGTTTATTTAGAATTGTTTAATTTGTATATTATTATAATGGGGAGGATTTCTTCCTCTTTTTTTTACAAAAATTGTTTCAAAATATTTAAAAATAGGTTATACTGATAGAGAATAAGAATAGAGGGTTGTCATATGATTATTAGGAAACCGTATGCTTTTTTGATTAAACATTTTAGAAGAATTCATGTCTTTTTATTAGTTTTGTGTGGGTTTATTTATTATAAATGTATGCAAACACGTTCTTTTGTTACGGAGTTTTTAGATTTACAATCTTATGATCCTTATTATGAACCAATTACTAAGTATGCTAGTATACTAGCGCTTATTGTATTAATAGGTATTGTTGTTTTATCTTTTGTTTTGGTTGTTTTATTAAGACATAAGAAAAAACCTTGGAAATTATATATCATTCCTGTTGTTACTTATACCTTCTTATTCTTTGTCTTTGTTTTGGCGATTTCTATTTTTGCTTCTTATGATGATAATTCTGGGACAACAGGAGTCCGGGCTATCAGTGACTTATTATTTATGGGAACGATTCCTCAATATGTTGTAATTATTATTTTGGTTATGCGTATTTTGGGAGTTGACCTTAACAAATTTGATTTTAAATCTGATCAGGAATATTTGGAATTAAGTAATGAAGATAGAGAAGAAGTTGAAATTAGTGTTAATATCGATAAAGAGAGTTTTCGAAGAACTTTTAAAAGATTAAAGAGGAATCTGAGTTATGTCTATCAAGAACACCGTCTTATTGTTAATTGTATTGCGGTTGTTTTAGTGGTAGTTTCTGTTGTTTCTATTTATCGATATGTATTTATTGTTCATCGTTCTTATCGACAGGGAGATGAAATTTCTAGCAGTGGATATACGATTCAAATTAATCATAGTTATTATACAGATAAAGATTATCGTGGTGAAGTTATTTCCGAGAAGAATAATTTTGTTGTATTAGATGTTACACTTACAAATCATGTACAAGAAAGAGAAGTTAATTTGAACCGGTTTCATGTTATGAATAAAACTGATAATTATTCACAGACTTATCGTACTTATGCTACTTCTTTTCAGGATTTAGGTACTACTTATGAAAAAATTACTTTAAGTAGAGATGCTTCTAGAAGATTTCTTTTGATTTATAGAGTAGATAAAGATTTAGATCCTAATCGTTTTGTTCTTTATTATCAGGAGTTAGATAATAATCAACCATATTTAAGAAAGATTAAATTGAATATAGAAGATTTAAGAGAAATTAAGAGTCAAGAAACTAAAACAATTGGTGATGAAGAAGTGATTGCAGTTGGAGAAGATGAAGTGTCTTTTTCCTTAGAAGATTATAGTATTGTATCCTCTACTACTTATAATACTAGAACTTGTCCAAGTAGAAATAATTGCTATGTTGCTTCTAATAATTTGTCTAGTAAACAGGATAAATTGATTCTACAAATATTCTTTTCTTCTAATACATTTACTGGCGAAGATTTCGTTGACTTTTCTATGGAATATGGTAAAATTGATTATATAGATAATAATGGTGAGAGTCATGAGGTTGCTATTATTGATTCGGTTAATAGAAGTTATAATGGAAATTATATGTATTTAGATGTACCTCGTGATTTACAAGATGCCAGTGAGATTCGGTTGGTATATACGGTTAGAAATAAAGAGTATATTTATAGGTTGAAATAAGGAGAATAATTATGGATAGGAAGAAATTAATTAAGTATCTAAAGATTGCTGGTGTTGTTATTGTTGTTGCCTTATTCTTATGGTTTTTAGTAATTCATCCATTACTTACGTTTAGGGGATATGAAAAAGATATAGAGAATGCAGCAAAAAGATATTTTGAATTAAATGAAAGTGAATTACCAACTGGTGCTCGTGTTAAAACACTTAGTGTTCAAGAATTGTTTGATCAAGCATATTTAAAAGATGATTTTTATGTTCCTCTTTCTAAGAGGCCTTGTTCTATTACAGAAAGCTGGGTAAAAGTTAGAAGAGAAGATGGGGAATATAAATATTATACTTATTTGAAGTGTGGAGTTATATCCTCTTTGGTGGATCATAAAGGACCTGAAATTACATTGAATGGTGATGAAGAAATTACGATTGATAGAGGGTCTGAATATGAAGAGTTGGGTGTTAAAAGTGTTATTGATAACTCTGATGGAAAGATGAGTGTTGATGATGTTACGATTGATTCTAGTGATGTAGATACTTCTACAGCTGGTACTTATGAAGTTGTTTATTCAGCAACAGATAGTCTTAATAATAAAACAGAAGTTGTTCGAAAGGTAAGAGTCGTATCTAGACTTGAGAATGTTGTAAAAGAAGAAGCAGGAGATGCTGGAGTATATACTGGGCTTAATCCAAATAATTATATTTATTTTTCCGGAATGGTATTTCGAATTGTAGGTCTTGATGGTGATAATGTTAAAATTGTTGCGGAACAAGATGTTAGTAATGTTAATTATGATGCTATTGATGAATGGTTAGAGTATTATTATGAACATATTTCTAGTAAGTCTAGAGAATATATTGTAAAGAGTAAATATTGTGATATGAAGACTACAGATGAAAATATTTCTTCTATTCGTGAGTGTGATTCTTATACAAAAAGTATAAATGTATCTATTCTTTCTGCTAGTGATATTAATCAGGCAACTGATGCTAATGGTGATAATTATTTATATCCTAATAGTATTTCCTGGGTACGTAATGAGGCAGATGATAAGAATAGTTATGCTACTAGAAATTATTTCTTTGGTACGGTTAATAAATTTATGAGTTTTGATAAAAATTATAATCTTGGTATTCGTCCTGTAATTACAATTAAGGGAGATACTTTGGTTGTATCTGGTGATGGTAGTCAGTCTAATCCTTATTCTATTGGAGATTTTACTAGAGGTAGGGCAGATGATAAAGTTAATACGAGACAGAGTGGTGAGTATATTTCATATTCTGGAATGTTATGGAGAATTATTGATCCAGAAGAAGATGGTACTACAAAAGTGATTGCTGATACTACAATTTATAGTAATAATAATAGTCCTATTACTACTTATTACGAGACGGATGATGAGGCCAAAATATATAATCCTAAACAGAATGGTAATGTTGGATACTTTATTAATAATCGAATTCCTGAGTATCTTGATATGTCTTATTTTGTTAGTCATGAAATTGAAGTTCCTATCTATAAGAGAGCAATTAAATATGGAGAAGAATCTAGTACAGAAAAATATGAAGTTCGACTTTCTGCTCCTAACATATATGAGATGTTTACTGCAACAGATTTTAATTCTAAAATGATGAAATCTTATTGGTTTATCAATTCTTCTCAACGAGAAAATACAAAAGCAGTTATGGCGGAAATTGGTACGATTTTATATGGTGATCTTTATGACTATGAAGCGTATGGAATTCGTCCTGTTGCTTATTTAGATGAGGATTGTGTTATTGTTCGTGGTAGTGGTACATTTAATGATCCATATATCATTTCAAAGTAAGTAGGTGATAGAAGTGAGGAAAAGAAGTATTCTGTTGATAGAGAAAAAAAAGAAAGTATTCCTGTTTATTGGGATTCTATCTTTTTTGTGTTTACTGGGTGCGGTTTTATCTTTGTTGTTTTATGATTATTATCCAGTAGAGGCAAGAAGTGAGCAAATTCAGCAGGCAGCTAAAAATGATCCTGAAGAGTATGAAACCATTGGTTGGGTAAGAGTGCAAGGTACTAATATTGATTATCCTGTTATCTATGCACCTGGATATGATTTTTCTGGATTAACGTCAAACTTTGCTTGGAATGAAGTGAAGTCTGATACTTTATTAAATAAAGTTAATATTACTGGTCATAACATTATGAATTTATCTGCAAATCCAGCTGTTGGTGATCCGAGTGCTGTTCGATTTGAACAATTGATGAGTTTTGTTTATTTGGATTTTGTTCAGGATAACAAATATATTCAATATAGCGTTAATGGTGAGGATTATGTTTATAAAATATATGCTGTATCTTTTTCTGATTATGGTGATACAAATGTTTTTGTTAGAGAGAATCTTAGTAAAGAGGAGATGCGTCAATATATAACGCAATCCCTTGAAGATAGTATCTTTAAGTTTGATATAGATGTAGATGAAAATGATAAGTTAATTTCCTTGATTACTTGTACAAGAATGTTTGGAGTACATTCAAGTAAAGAGTTTCGAGTAGATGCTAGATTGGTTCGAGATGGTGAGATAAAGACTAATTATGATGTTGAAAAAACAGATAAGTATGAGGAAATTGATAAGCTTATGAAAGGTGGAGAAGTCAATGATAAAGCGTAGAAGAATAATGGTAGGGGTTTTATTAGTAGCTTTTGTATTTGTTGCTTTTGTTGGAATTAGAAGTTTTTCTAACTCTTCTAAAGTAACGGATGTCTCTAGAAAAGATACGATTGCGCCTACAACTACTGGAGAAGCTTGTTCTAACGCGGATGAGATGGCGTCTTATTATGGTCAGGGTGCTAGCTATAATTCTTCTGGTACGCAGGCAACTGTAACGGTTAATAATGGTGTGTTTCGTGCTACTAGTGTGTCTGCGGTAGATGCTAATGGTGCTGCAATACCATATCAAAATTTAATTTCAGCTGATCCGACTACATTAGGGAATTTATCTTCTAGTAGTCCTATGAATATTCCTATTGCTAGTGGAGCAAATGGAGAAGTAACTATTCATTTTGTTGTTGCAGAATCTGATGAGAAGTGTCTTTCTTATGATGCTGCTTCTACAAATACGTCAGGCCAGAAAGTTGGAACTTATGAGTTTGATATTCGATTACAACTTAAGCCAATTAAGGCAGAACGTGATGAGGTTGTAAATTCTAATTATAATGGTATTTGTGCAGTATTTAGAACTGGTAATGGTTATAATGATTATAAAAATGTTTTTGATAGAGCTGGTGTTAGTCAAAGTGATATCAATAATTATAATTATAATGCGGTAAATGATAGTCAACGTTCAACTTATAATAGTATTATGTCTTATTGCCTTACTAGTGGTACAGTATCTTTTAATTATACAGAATCTCAGACTGCATCTTTGATTGGTTCTGCAATTCGAATTATTAAAAATCAAAATACTGCTGGTGGTGGACAATCTACTGTTTCAGAAGATTTTATGACTGCTTTTAATGATGCTAAGAGTAAAGCTTTGGCACTTGGTCATGATTATTCTAGTTTAGTTAGTAATGGAAGTATTGATGATACTAGATTTGGTTTAACTTGTGCCTGGGATAAAAAACAGGATGAAAATGATCCTAATAGTGATTATTATGTAAATAAAGACTATTATTATGCTCAAGAACAAGATTCTGAAGGGGTTGTTTATAATTATCATTATACTGGAACAGATGCCAATAATTCAGGAGAGTCTCAAAGTGTTAATGGTGGTTCTTGTAATAGAATTTGTGAGGAAGCAGTTGTTGTAGAGTATGGTCCTCCGGTTGCTTCTAAAGCTGGACTTTGTTTTGAATATAAGGTTCGTGTTACTAGTAGAGTTATTTGTAATTCATCTTTAAACATAACTCCTCCAACGCAACCTTCTGTATGTACTCCTACACCAGTTTGTAATAGTGTTCCTGGATATACTCATCAAGGTGGACCTAGTGAAGATTTTGATGCTTGTATTCAAGAGTGTGATGGTGGAGAGTATAGTGCAAGTTGTAGTTCAAAATGTTATGAAGAGGTTTATGAGAGCGAAGAGAGTATTGATCCATTAGCAATTCGTTATGGTGATATTCCTGCTACTCAATTAAGTTCTTTCCCTGGCTATGCTGGAAGATATGAATGGCAAGGAGATAGTATTGTCTGGGTAGGTGATGGTACTACTTATGCTCGTTGGTATCAAGAAAATGAACCTGATAAAACTTATAATGATCATGGTGATGGGCTTCATAAATATAGTCCTGATACGAATGGATTTAAACGTGAAAGATATAGTTATGGTTTATGTCGTGATAATTGTTACTGGACAGGATGTTCTAAAGATGATTATTTGAATGATGAAGATGCTGCTAAAGATATGATTACTAATTTGAATCTTTATAATCAAGCTGTTGCTAGTTGTCAAGCATCTGCATCTTGTACGACTAAGACGGCAGAGTTTACTATTGGTGTTGATTATACTGATAATGATGGTAAATCTCATACTGTTGATTTCCCAATAGATACTGGTACTGCTACATTACCAAGTCATGGTAGTGGTGAGACTGCATCTCCATCTGGTACAGATATCTTTATTCCGGATACAAATGAACTTGGTTATGCTGGATGTTATGAAACTGGAGATGCACAAAATTGGTATCAAGCTGAATGGAGTTTCCCTGGTACATGGATTAATAATAAAACTGGTGAAATATCATTTACTAGACCAAGTAATCCAAATGCATGGCATTTCACAGAAGATAAATTCTGTATCCCATTAGATGCTCAAAGTGTTAATACTGAGTGGTGGGAATGGAGTGAAATTAATAGTAGTTGTTATAATAATATTGAAGGTAGTATCGATTATAATATTCATGCTTCTACAACAGATTTTGGATATTTTGGATGGAATTTTGATATTGAATGTTTCTATGGATTGAAAAATGAAGTTTGTGTTCCTGATGGAAATGGTTGTTGTTTAGATGATCCTAATCCAAATGATCCTGATACTACATGTGATGAGGGAGATTGTCCTGGTGAAGGAACAGTTGCTACTAGAGATTATGCCTTTAGAATAGTTGATTTGAATGATTTGTTCCCTGAGGGTAATACTACTACAAGTAATAATGATAGTTCTTTAAGTATTGCTGGTCGTCAGCCTGGTTATAACTGGACGTTGGGAATTTCTGACGGGGACTCTTCTAGTGTTAATGTATTAACTTCTTTACTTGCTAAGAATCCTAATTATGAAATTAATCCACTTGCTTTGATTAATGATATTCAAGAACGTGGTAACTCTATTTATAGTGGAAACGATTATCTTGATTATCAGATTACATTGGATACGGAAGCTCTAGCTTATATTAGAGATTTTAATAGAAATAATTCTTACACTGATTATGGTGGTTCGTCTAGTGTTTATAATGGTGTTACTTCTTATCGAAGTGATTTACTAAATGAACTTGCTAATATGGGTGCTGTTAATGAACGTGGTAACCCTGGTGTTAATAACGAGTAAAGGAGGAGTTAATCAGTTATGAATAAAGCGATGTTGACTGTTGGTATTATCATATTAAGTTTAGCGACTTTACTAATGATTAATATTATTTCCAATTATTCATCAGGTAGTGAGTTAGATTACTACCTGGTGAAGGAAACTAGTGAAGCTGCGATGATAGATGCTATTGATGTAAAGTATTATCGTGATAATGGACTGCTTCGTATTGATAAAGAAAAGTTTGTAGAAAGTTTTATTCGTAGATTTGCAGATTCTGTAGATACTACTAGAAATTATCGTGTTTCTTTTTACGATTTAAATGAAGTACCTCCTAAAGTAAGTGTAAAAGTAGATTCTTCTACTGTACTAAGTTTTAGGGGATCTGATTTAGAGATGTCCACTCAGTTAGATGCAATTTTAGAAAATACTTATGAAAATGATCAATATACTACAAATGAATTAAATGATCCAGATAGTGATCTTGGAAAACCAGTAGAAGAATAAAGAGGAAGGAGAGGATAAAATGGGAAATATAGGTGTTGGAATTAAGAAGTTTTTATCCAATAAGAATACAGTAACTGTTGTTGGTGTTGTTGTTGCTATTTTGGTTTTATATATTGCTTATTCAATGCGTGTACAAGCAGCTGTAAATCCAATTAGTGTTCCTTATGCGAGACAACAGATTGATCCTGGTACACAAATTACAGAAGATATGGTAGGAACGATGGAGGTTCCTCCTTCTATGCTTGAGGGGGATGTCCTTACTAATCAAGCAGATATTATTGATAAATATTCTAATGCGGATACTTTAATTCCAGAAGGAAGTTTATTTTATAGTAGACAGGTTGTAGAAAAAGAACAATTACCTGCTAATATTATTTTGAATTATCCAAAAGGATATGTTTTATATAATATGCCAGTTAATACAGAATCTACTTATGGTAATTCGATTTATCCTGGTAATTATATTGATATTTATTTAAGAATTACTAGAAAAGAAACTGAAGGACAGGCTGCTACTTCTAATGATGAACGTGAATTAATGCAGTATGGTAAGTTCCTTGAAAATGTTCAGGTTCTTGCTGTAAAGGATGCATCTGGTCAGCCAGTTTTCTCTAATTTGGATGAACAGAGAACACCTGCGATGCTTGTCTTTGCGTTGCCAGAAGAGTATTACATTTTACTTAAGAAAGCAAGTTATTTGTCTTTATATGATTCTGAACTTGTTCCAGTTCCAACAAACGAAAGTTTACAAGACGAACCTGATGATTTACAAATGAGCAGTGAAAGTCTTCGTAGTTGGATTGAGACTGTTACTTATTGGGACGAAACTATGGGTTAAAATAATATAGAATAAAAAGGGAAGTGGACACATGAACGAGAATATTTTTGATAAGTTAGACTTTGGACCCTTACGTCCGTTGTTAGATAATGATGATATTACTGATATTTCTTTTGATAATAATGGACAAACCTGGGTACGTTCTCTAACGCAAGGTTCTCTCCGCGTTGAGGTTCAGGGATTAACTCCTGAATTTGTTGAGAAATTAGCGTTTCAGTGTTCTAATGTCATGGGTACGACTTTTAATAACGCTAAACCATTTTTGGATGCAGAGTCGTCAGAGTTACGTTTGAACTTTGTTCATCCTTCTATTGCGACAAATGGTATTGCTATGGTTATTCGTAAAACGCCAGCTAAGATTCGTTTGGAGAAGGAGAAGTTATTAAAAGATGATTATTTTACACAAGATATTCATGATATTTTAATTAAGTGTGTTGAAGGACATTGTAATATTATTGTCTGTGGAGAAACTGGTTCTGGTAAGACTGAGTTTGTAAAGTATTTAGCAAGTCATACTCGAACGGATGAGAAAATAATTACTATAGAGGATACATTGGAACTTCATTTGGATAAAATATTTCCACAAAGGGATATTGTTGCGATGAAGACAAATAATGTCGCTAGTTATACTGATGTTTTGGTAACTTGTATGCGTCAGAATCCTAAATGGATTCTTTTGTCCGAGGTCCGTAGTGCAGAAGCAGTTTCTGCTGTACGTAACTCTATTTCTTCTGGACATAATATCTTATCTACTATCCATGCGGATAAAGCATCTGCTATTCCTTATCGTATGTATAGTTTGATGGAGACTGATTTGGATGTTAATCAATTTTTAAATACTATTTATCGTTATATTCAGATTGGTGTTCATATTAAAGCTTATTATAGTAAAGAAAGAGGAAAATTTCATCGTGAAGTAGATGAAGTAGTAGAGTTTTATGTTGATGATAATAATGAACCTCAGAGTAGAATTATTTATCAGAAGTTATTTGGACAAGAACCGGTTTTAAGAAAGCCTAGTCCACATTTGATTGAGTATTTAGAAAATCAAAATATTGATATTAATTCCATTACTGGACATCTTAGTGATGATTTACCTTTCAAAGATGACTTAGAAAGGGAAGAGTATATGGAAAAAAATAAAGATAATACAGAAAATGGACAAGATAATGAAAAGAAAGAAGAAGAGGTAGCTGTTCCAAATGTTAGTAATATTGCTCCTGTTGTTACACCTATTACTTCTTCTGTAAATGTTAGTCCATCTAATACTGTTACAGCTAGTAGTATTCCTAATAATCAGGTAGTAGTTCAGACTGTACCAAATAATGTTGATGTTGGTACTAATCCTAATATAAATACGGTTGATAGTACAAGTGCTTCTAATGTTTCTACTTCAGTTGTACTTCCTGAAGTAACACCTGTTTTTAATCCGGTTATTAATTCAGTTAGTAATCCTACTTCTGTAGTAGAAAATCCTATTAATCAATCAATACCAGTACAACCGATTGCTACTGTTGTGGCAAATTCTAGTTCTGATAGTAATACAATAAATACTGTACCAAATTCATCCGTTGATTTTTCATCTTTAGGCAGTTTGGAATAGGAAGGGAGTGGATTTATGTATATTGAAGAGTTAATCTTTCTAATTGTTCTTGTTTTAGCTATCATGCTGTATCGTAATTATAAAGGACAAAATGTTGGGAAATTTATTACCAGTCAAGTACAGACTATTTATGATAAATTTGCTCCTTATTCTTTTAAAGTAGTACGTGAGAAGACAAAAGAATTAGGTCAAGAATATACTCCTAGGCAATATTTAATCCAAGTTATTATTATGGCATCTTTTACGGGTGTTGTCAGTTACTTATATTTTTATAATTTATTTATTTCTTTGGTTTACATTATTGTTGTTATTATGTTTATACCGTATTTATCTTATTTACGTTGTAAGCGTGTTTATAGTGAGTTTATCTTTGAACAAATTCAAGTATATACTTCTAATACTATTATGGAATTTGCAACTACACAATCTTTTGTAAAAGCATTAGAGGGAGTACGAAATTCAGGAATTTTGGAAGATCCAGTTAAAAGTGATGTGGATCACATGATTGAACTTGCTTATCAGGATGGTAGTATTGATGAGGCCTTAAATTATATGAGCCAGTTGTATCCTTATTATATAGTTAAAAATATGCATCAGTTGTTTTTACAGATTACTAAAGAGGGTGCTAGAAATTCTATGGAATCTTTGGATAATATGCAACTTGATATTGATATGCTTGTAGAAAGTGTATATCGTGATAGAATTGAACGTGCTTCTTTCCATAAATCGTTTTTACAATTTGGTATCATGTTATATTTACTTGTTATGTTAACTCAGTATTTATTAGGGCGAGAAACATACTTGGTTATGTTGGAACGATGGTATGTTAAGGTGTTACTACATGGTGTATTAATCATTAATACTTTCTTCTTATTAAAGGGTGAAAAATATTATAATGAGAATGTAGGTGCTGAGTAATGGTAGAGATTATTGTAGTTGGTGCTATTATTATATTTGTTTTGATTTATAATAATACGATTGATAAAAATAAATTTATTGCTGATAATGAAAAGTATTTTGATATTTTAAGAGAAGATGATTATAACTTCTTAGTTTATGCTAGATATGGTGAAGAAGTTGATCCTAATATTTTGTTTCGAAAGAGAATTTATTATGCTATTATTGTAGCTGTTGTCTTCTTATTTATCTTTTTAAATCAATTGTCATTTTTAAATATTGTATTTTGTATTGTTGTTGCAGCATTAGTATTTAAAATGCCTTATACTCAGTTAAAGTCATTTTATAAAGCACATTTGCATGATATTGATGTTATGTTGCCATACTATTTAAAGAGTTTGGAAATTTTGATTCAGCATTATACGGTTCCTGTTGCTCTTGGTAAGTCTATTGATGATGCTCCAGATATTTTTAAACCAGGACTTCGTCGTTTAATTGAACGAATTAATTCAGGAGATTCTAGTATTGATCCTTATATGGAATTTGCTAATACTTATCCAGTAAGAGATTCTATGAGAATGATGCGTTTGTTATATCGTTTGGGACTTGGTTCTCAGGAGAGAAAACAGGAGAGATTAATGATGTTTTCTAGAACAGTTTCTAACTTACAAAATAAAGCACGTGAGACTAAGTATAAAGAGCGTCTTAATCATATGGAAAGTCAGACTATGGTAATGCTTGTTGTTACTGGTGCTGGTACAATGGTTGTTATTTTGATTTCTATGATGATGGTCTTTAACATGTAAAGTAGCTGAATTTTTATTGTAAAACTAGATTAATGTTGTTATAATAATAATGTATATAGAATAAGAAAGGATGTGTATGTTTTCATGAAAGCAGCAACAGGTGAGTTAAACTTAACTGTTATTACTCTTATTGCGATTGCCGCAATTATTGGTTTCTTCTGGATTATGTGGCCTACTATTCAGAGTGCTATTAATAAACAATGGGGTAATATTAGTGGTGACTATAATGGTTATGTTATTGTAGATCACGTAATTGAAAAATAAAAGGTAGGTGTAGAAGATGCGGGATGCATTTGGAGGTATTGTCAATTTATCAATGATTGTTGTGTTCCTAGTTTTGGTATGTGGATATTTAGCATTTAATGTTAATTATACTAAGGCATTCCGTGTCAAAAACTACATTATTACAACGATTGAGCAATATGAGGGTAATTGCGATAATGCTAGCAGTGCCTGTGCTCAAAAAATTCAACAATATATTAAACAAGTAGGGTATAGTGCACCAGATTTTCAACTTGATGATTATGATACTTGTCATTATGGTTATTGTATTAAAAGAGTTGATGTAGCGAGTGAAGGTATTAATGAGGGGAATCAGCGATTTTATTATCAGGTTGTTACTCAAATAAATATTGATATTCCAATCATTAATAAAATCATGCCTGGTTTAAAGATTTTCCAGATTTCTGGTAATACAAAATTAATAACACCGTTTAAATAGAAGAGGTGACTCTTATGAATGTTATTGTTAGTAATGAGCAGCGTAATGTCTTATCAGGATTAGATATTGATATTATTAAGAGCATTTCTGGAGAATATGATGCCGCTGAATTAGTGGAAATGTTTAAAAACTTTTTTTATAATAAAATGATTTTAGATGTTACCGCAATTAGAGATTTTCATAATATTGCAAATTATCAAACTATTGCCATGGGACTAGATGTAGAAAAGATTGTATTCTTCTTACCCGAAGGTACAGACGTTTGTACTTCTAGTTTTTTATCTAAACTTGTTTCCATGGGAATTTATAATTTTACAACTAATGTAGAGGGAATTAAATATTTACTTCTACATCCTAATACATATAAAGAAGTTGCTCATATTCAACAACTTGGTAATTCTTCCACTACTACTGTCAATGTTCAAGATAGTAGTGAGAGCTCAACTAAGATTATTGGGGTTAGAAATGTAACAGAACATGCTGGTGCCACTACTTTTATCTATATTTTAAAAAGGGAGTTAAAATCTAGATTTGGAGATACTGTTATTGCTTTAGAGATAAATAGAAATGATTTTCAATATTTTGGTGATAAGAATATGATTTCAATTACTGCAGATCAATTGCAGCCTACTTTGAAACGTTTTCTAGGTGCTAGTTTTATTTTAGTGGATTTAAATGATATCTCTGATGATTCTTTTTGTCACGAGGTGTTGTATTTATTAGAGCCTTCTACGATTAAACTTAATAAGTTGATGAGAAGAAATCGTAATATTTTTTCAAAACTTCAACAAAAAAAGATTGTTTTGAATAAAAGTTCTCTTAGTAATAAGGATATTGCAGATTTTGAGTATGAAGCAAAAGTAAAAGTATTTTATAATATGCCTTCTTTAGATGAGAGAAAGAAAAATCCTGTTTTTGATGATTTCTTGTCTAGGTTGGGAGTATTTACTAAGAAGGAAGAAAGAAAAGAGACTGGTAAAATTTTTGGTTTATTTCGTAGGTAATATTGACAATTTTTTAGTTTTAAGATAATATTGTTGTATTGAAGGAGTTGTTTATATGAATAATGTATTAAATCAACCTTGCGGTGGATTAGATCCTATTGTAAGAATAATTAAGAAAGGTGTTTTTCCTATTGTTCAAATTGGTATTCCAATTTTATTAATTGTATTTGGTACTATTGATTTAGGAAAGGCTGTTATTTCTAGTGATGAAAAAGAAGTAAAACAAGCTCAAAGTCGTTTGATTAAGAGATGTATTTATGCGGCTGCAATTTTCTTTATTGTTACATTAGTTACTTTAATAATGTCTTTAGTTGCGACTGGTGCAGATAGCAACTCTGGTGATACTGCTGGATGGGCAGAGTGCTGGAATAGTATAGAGTAATTTAGTTAATATTAAATAGCAAAGTAATTGCTATTTTTTTTTAATTCTGCTATACTTATTCTGTATAAATGTTTATATGGAGTGGTGGCAATGAAACAGTTTAAGTTTTCTCTCTTTATTTTTGTCTTCGGATTATTCTTTTGTATTCCATATAATACAAATGCTTTGGAGAATAAAGTTGTTAGTTGTAATTATCAATTTACTAACGAAAATGGGGAACAAATAGATTTGGTTTATGATGTTTTTGCAGATGGAAGTGTTGATCTTCCTTTTACTAATGGTTCTACTTATTTAGATGATGGAAGAGCTTGGTATCATAGTAGTGAATTTTCTTCTATTTATTATCAAGTAGCAAAGATTAATAATTTTACTATTACGTGTCCTTCTATTTATGTTCAAGAAAATGAGTTAGGGGTTACTGTATATCCTAATCCTAATTTGTCAAAGTTATGTAGTGGACGTTGCTATAATATTACAGCAGCAACTCCAATACTTTCTAGTTGGGCAGAGAAAAACGGAATAGAGTCTAAAAAAGTATTATCTACCTGTACCAATTCTAGTATGGGATTTTATAATCGACAAAGTTATGTATTTCCTTATTTTAGACTTTATTCTGATGGTGAAAAAGAATGGAGTATTGATGGGAAGAGTTATGTTCCTGTTACTACAGCAATTACTGGTAAAGTAGGAGATGAGTCGTTTTCTATTACAGTAAATGATTCTTTACTTGATGCTGTCTTTTCTTCTTCTAAAGCTAGTTGTCCAGAACAAATCTATCGATGTGTTACTAAAAGTGAGTCAGGGTATTCTTATGAGCTATCTCGTGATGCTAGTTCTTGCACGAATGATGAATTAAGTACAGAAGATGGTCAGCAGAGTGGTTCTCTTTACTTAAATACTGCTCTTGGTGATCCTAATAGTGATGATGGTTCAACAGATTCATCTACGGATAACTCTGAGTCTGTTGCTGTTGATGACGGTAGCGATAGTGAAAGTAATACTCAACCTTCTAACTGTAATGCAATATTGGGAAGTACAACTGATGAAAATTCTGTTGCTTGGTTATTACAAGAAATTTTGAATTATGTTAAAGTTTTAGGACCTATCTTGGTTGTTATTCTTAGTAGTGTAGATTTTGTTAAGGCAATTATCTCTAACGATGATGAGAGTATGAAAAAGGCAGAAAAGAAATTGATGATTCGTTTGGTTTTAGCGGTTGCATTGTTTTTAATTCCAACTTTAGTTATGGCAGTTTTAGATTTGGTTGGTATTACGACAAGTGAAATTTGCGGATTACATTAAAGGCAGGTGATAATATGACAGATAATGGAAATGCTAATACAATTGGTGATTTGTTTAGAAGTTTAGGTGGTGTTCTTAATACTGCTGTTTACTTTTTGCTTGGTATTATGTATCAAATTTTCTTTAATGTTGCTAGTGCAGAATTGTTTTCTTCACAAACTATTAAAAACTTCTATGGTCGTATTCAATTGATCATTGGAGTTTTTATGGTATTTAAACTTACTGTTTCTATTTTACAAGGAATTATTAATCCTGATCAGTTTGTTAATCCCAAAGATGGTTTTGGTAGTATTATCTCAAGAGTGGTAGTTGCTCTTGTATTACTTACAGTACTGGTTCCTATTAATGTGCCAAATGTAGAGAATGCGAATTCTTTTGAAAAGTATATTAATAACAATGGTATTTTGTTTGGTACATTGTATTCTTTACAAGATCGTATTTTATCCAATAATACAATTGGTAGATTGATTCTTGGTACTACGGATACTGCGGTTGATAGTGGAAGTGATGCTGATGAAACTGAGAGTGCTAAGCTACAAAGATCTTCACGCGTTTTTGCATCTACTATATTAAAAGGTTTTTTAAGAATTAATTTGAAACCTGCCGAGATGCGAGAAGACGATTTGGAAACAAATCAGGATAATTGGTATTGTGGTGGTAATTTGGATAGTAATGATCAAACTATCATTGAAGCTTATCAACAATTGGATATTGACCCTAGTTCTTTACTAAGTGGTGAAGTTATTACGGCAGATTGTCCTGTTAATAATAATATTTTGGATGCTGCTGGTAATATGTTAACAAATGTTCCTGTATTTGGTGGACTTTTTGGTATTTTTGCTGGGAATTCTAGGTATTTATTTGCTTTTAACTGGGTAATGGCATTTGTTGTTGGAGCGGTATTTTTAGTTTTATTAGTTCTGTTTACGATTGATATAGCTGTTCGTTCTCTAAAACTTGCGGTTTTACGTTTGATAGCTCCAATTCCTATTATTAGCTATATCGATCCTAAATCGTCAAAGGATGGTGGAATGTTTTCTTCCTGGGTAAAATCTCTTACATCTACTTATCTTGATTTGTTCTTACGTCTTGCAGTGATTTACTTTGTTATTTTCTTGATTCAAGATATGATTGAAAATGGTATCGTTATTAACGAGGCTAGTGGAATGGTTGGAATCATGTCATTTATCTTTATTATGCTAGGATTATTCTTCTTTGCTAAAATGGCACCTAAATTTATTAAGGATGTACTAGGTATTAAAGGTAGTTCATCATCTAATATTGGTTTGAGTGGTATTTTGGGAGCAACTGGTGCATTTGCTAGTGGCGGTGGAGTTATGGGAGCTATGGCTGCTGGATTGAGTAGTATGGATATGGCAGCAGATGCTGCAGCACAAGGAAAACAGGCACCACCTGCTTGGCGTTCGGGAGCTAACTTGGCTGCACAAATTAAAACTGGTGATCCAAAAGCTAAAGGTGGAGTTATTAATTCTATTAATGATAGATTAATGCGTGGAGCTGGTATAGCTTCAGCTCGTCGAAGATATGGAGTTACTGCTGCAGGTGTTGCGGCCGCTAAAAGTGATATGTATGCCCAAGAAAATGTATTGGAGCGTATGAAAGATAGATATGATCGATTTGTTCGTGGTCAGATGGACGAAAATGAAAGGGCTTCTTTGATTTCACAGTATGGTAGTGAAGAAGCTGCCCGTAATCAATTAAGAGCGGATATTGAAGCTCAAAAGGTTAAATATGGACAGGCTAAAACCAAGTATAATAAAGTTGATAAATTTGCAGATGTTCATAGAATTTCTCCTAGTTTTGAAGAAGAATTTGGACGAAGCACAAAAGAAAGTATTAGTGATAAATATAATGCTATTCGTCATCCTATTAGAACAGCTCGTAATTATGCTAGTCCTGATAATAGACGTGGAGAACATGCCAGTTTTGGTGAACGAGTATTTGGAGATAATAAATGGAGTGCTAGCACTACTAATAATACTAATATTAATGACTGGCAAGATAATCCAGATTCTCATAGAGATACGCCTAGTGCTGGCGGCCCTCCACGTTAGAATGAAAGGAAGTGTGATATATAGTGAATTATTTAATACCTGCTAATACGAAGAGAGGTCAATTAATCCTAGGATTATTTCGACCTTTCGATTTGGTTTTATTTTTATCTGGTGTGTTGGTTACTGTTGTGTTACTTGCTTTTATGCCCCTTACCAATACCTGGGTAACGATTTTGGTAGTAAGTCCAGCTGTTATCTGTGGTTTTTTGGTGACACCGGTTCCTTATTATCATAATATTTTGAATATTATTGTTGAGATGTATGAGTATTTTTCTACTCCGCAGACGTATCATTGGAAAGGTTGGTGTTTCATGAATGAAAAAGAAAATCGCAGGAAGTAATTTTACTGAGAATTGGTTGCCTGTTAAATCTATACAAAATGGTATGATTGTTACTTATGATAATTTGAAGGTTTCTGGTGTAAAGATTGCTCCTCGTAATATTTTCATTTTAGATCCTCAGGCACAAGATAATATTTTGATTAGTTTAAGAAATTTTTATAATATGATTGATTTTGAATTTTGGTTAGTAGTTGCTGATAGGCCTGTTGATATTTCTGTTTATATGTCACAACTTCAGCTTTTATATAATGAAACATCTTCACCTGCTATAAGAAAGTTAATTATGCAGGATATTGATAAAGGTAATATGTTTATTAATAATAATATTGTGGATACGGAGTATTATTTCTTGTTTAAAGAAAAAGATCCGGATGCTGTACAAAAGAAGGTTCGTATGTTAATTAATGGTTTAGCAAGTTGTGGACTTAATGCTTCACAAACGACTGATGATGATTTGAGAATTATTTTGGATAACTTTTTAAATGGGGGTACAACAACAGAATTTGGGACGGTGATGCCTGTATGAGTACTGGTATAAGAAGTCAGTTAGCTCCTAAGGGGCTTGAATTTCATCCTAGTGATTTCTTCATTAGTGATAAGTATGCGACAATTTTAACGGTTGTTTCTTATCCTAAATATATTACTCCTGGATATTTATCTTCGTTGACTAATATGCCAGGAATTAAAGTTGTTATTAAACATATTCCTGTACCTTTTCAAACGATGTCTAAAATGTTAAATAGACAAGTTGCGGATTTAAAAGAAAAGTATCAACGTGAACGTGATCAGACAATGCGTGAAAGATATCGTCAAGATGCAGAAAGTTTAGAGTATTTTACTTCTATGCTTGCTGGAAGTCAGGCTCGTATCTTTGATTTTCAAATGCATATTATGATTACTGCTGATACTAAAGAGGATTTAGAGTTAAAGAAAGTAAATGTAAAAAATTATTTGGATGCAATGGAACTTAGAGCGGTTTCTCTTCGTTTTGAACAGGAAAAAGTCCTAAAAAGTATTTTACCTATTTTTCCACCTCAGGATGTTGAACAAAGAATTGGTACACCAATTCCATCTGTTACTATTGCGGCAATGTATCCATTTATTTTTGATAGTATTAAAGATCCAGGATTATCTACTTTGTTAGGTGTTGATTTTTCTGGCGGTGTTATTTTATTTAATCAATTTTTATATAAAATTCGTAAAGAAAATAACCGTAATAATGCTAATATGATTATTTTAGGTACATCTGGATCTGGTAAGTCTACTGCTGCTAAGGTCATGCTTCGTAGTCATATTCGTAATGGTTGTCAAATTGTTGCGATTGATCCAGAAGATGAATTGCGTGAGATTACACAGACGTATGGTGGAGACACTATTGATATTGGTAAGGGTGGAGAGTTTGGTATGATTAACCCTCTTGAAGTAGTAATTGATGCTGATGAAGAAGAGATAAGACAAGGGTTAGGTTATACTGTATTAACTCGTACTTTACAATTTTTAAAAGCTTTTTTAAAGTATTATGATCCAACAATTACAGAAGATGTTTTAACAATGTTTAGTGATGTTGCTCAGGATACTTATAAACGTTTTGGAATTGATTTTAATACTGATTTTTCTAGATTTACTTCAAAAGATTATCCAACGTTTTCTGATGTTTATGCTACGATTCGTGGACGTTTGATGTCTATGACTGAACAAACTCAGGAACGTGATGTTATGGAGAGATTAGAATTAAAGATTCGTCCACTTACAAAAGAGTTACGCTTTTATTTTGATGGACATACTACTTTAAGTCATGATAGTGATTTTATGGTATTTAATATTAAAGAATTGATGAATACTGATTCTAGTATTCGTAATGCTTTATTCTTTAATGTTTTGAAGTATGCTTGGGGACTTTGTTTAGATTTTAATGTGGATACAGTGTTAATGGTAGATGAAGCACATGTATTATTAGGTGCTAATAATGTTTTGGGTGCTGAGTTTTTAGCACAGGTTCAAAGACGTGCTCGTAAGTATAATACGGGAACTATTATCATTACGCAACAACCTAGTGATTTTGCAGATCCTGCAGTTATTACACATGGTAAAGCAATTTTTGATAATGCTTCTTATTATTTAGTGATGGGTCTTAGAAAGCAAGCAGTTGAAGATTTGAGTTTATTAATTGATTTAAATGATAGTGAGAAAGAGAGTATTAAGAGATATTCTCAAGGTGAAGCATTGTTTGTTTGTGGAAATAGACGTATGCGTATTAATATTACAGTTACAAAAGAGGAACTTGATTCCTTTGGTTCTGGTGGAGGTTTTTAGTAGTTTAGTTTAGGTGGTGATGTTTTGTGCCAGTAATGAATGATAAAAATTTACGTGATAATCGTGTTGTACGTAGTGATGGTAATAATGGGCAATCTGCTGGCACTGAACAGTCTCAAAGTCCTAGTGAGGCCAGGGCAGCAAAAAAGGAACGTGAAAAGCAGTCTGCTCAGGAAGGTGTTAAAAAAGCGAGTAGAGCAGCTGGAGCTGCTATTGGTGCTGCTTTTGGTGGTGGAGCTGGTGCGAAAGCTGGAGGAAAGCTTGGAGATGCCATTGGTAAATCGAAAGCAGGTCAACAACTCGGTAAAAGTTTATCTAGTAATCCATTTATTCGAAAACCCTTAGCTAAGTTAAATGATAATGGAAGTTTAGATAGAGTTAATAAGGGTGTTGATATTGCATCAGCAAATCCAACGAGTGGAATGTCTGGTAATAGTAACGGTGGTAGTGCTTCCGCACCTGGTGGAGATAGTGCGGTTAGTAAAAGGACTCCTTCTAAACCTGACTTTTTAGGTGATAATCAGAATGATTCACAAAATGAAAAGTCTAGTTCTTTTGAGGCAATATTTACGGGAAATGTTGCTGTTAAACTTAGTATTTTATCCGCTGCTGCTGGGGTGTTTTTTATCATTATTCTTGTTATTGTTTTGGCACAGGGTAGTGGCGTTATTTCTAGTTATGATGATGCCTTTGGTGTTAGTTCTGCAACAAATGGTGAAGTTGGTGGTATTAATTATGAGACCTCTGATCCTGATGCTAATGCATATTTTGAAAGGGTAGCACAAGTTAAGAGTTCTTTACAAATGCAGGGTAAGACGGTGGATGCTGTTTATGTTGCTGCTGTTTTTAATGTGTTAAATCAACATGATGCCAAACTTAGTTATAATGATATGACTACTAGTGCTATTACGGATGTTTGTAATGCTATGTTTTCTGGAAATAGTTTTAATGAAGCTGTTTTTCGTCAAAATTTAATTGCAAATATTTTTCCTTCTTATTTACCTGGATTAGATGCAAGTGTTTATGAGGCAATGGCGGATGATGTTTTTTCTTATTACGAAGATTATTATAGTTTAATTGATGTTAATCCAAGTGGTACTTGTGCTAGTATTGGTTCTTGTGTTTATGAAATTAAAGGGTTTTATACTTCTTCTTTGGGAAATGTTACTCAGAGTATGTCTATTTCTGATTTGAAAGTTCGCTTGATGGAGTGTGGTGGTTCTTTTGGATCAGGGGACTGGAATACTCCTTTAGCAGGAGAAGAATTGATTCCATTTGAACAATATATATTGGGTGTTGCTTATCAAGAAATTGGTCCATCTGCTCCAGACGAAGCAATTAAAGCTCAGATGGTAGCTGCTAGAAGCTTTTCTTTAGCACGTCCTGTTGCGATGAATAATGCAAATGGTAAAAAGTTGGAAGAGGAAAATGGACAGTGGATTTTACAACTTTCTTCTTGTGTTGCAGATCAAGTTTATTGTAATCCTGATTTGGGATGTTCTGCGATGAATGATGGAGAACAGTATGGTACGGTTCGAAGTGGTGTTGATCAAGCGGTAAAACTAAAGGACCCTCTACCAGAAGATCATAATATGCGTGTACTTGCTAATGAGACAATGGGAGAACTTTTGGTTAATGAACAGGGAAATATTGTCTATACGAATTATGCATCTTCCATTCAAAATCAGTTTATTGAACTTGCTAATCAAGGACTTAATTATAAACAGATTTTATTACAAGTTTATGGAGATGCTTCTAATATTGATCGAATGAGTTGTAATAATGGTTCTGGTAGTGGATGTAGTAGTACTGGTAGTACAGGTCCGTATGCTGGATGGAAGCAAAGTGACTCTGCCTGGGGTAGTATTTCTCTTGGAGGTAGTAATGAGACAATTTCTAGTGCTGGATGTTTAGTTACTTCTGTTGCAATGTTAATTGCAAAGAGTGGTGTTGAAACCAATGTAGAGGGAGATTTTAATCCTGGTACGTTTGTTCAAAGGTTAAATCAAATTGGTGGTTTTTATGGAGCTAGTTTTGTTTGGGGTAGTGTTAGTGAAGCTGCACCAAGCTTTCAGTTTGTATCAAGAACTTATGTTTCTGGACAGTCTCGATCTCAGAAATTGCAAACATTAGCGAATTTGTTAAATCAAGGATATTATGTTGTAGCTGAAGTAAAGGGAAATACTGGTCAACACTGGGTTGCGATAGATGGTATTGATGGCAATAACATTATGATGATGGATCCAGGTAGTCAGTCTACTAATATGTGGCAACAGTATAACTGGGTTAATACGAGTCAATTTGCTTATTTTAGAGTATCATAGGAGAGAATATGAAAAAGGGAAGATTTAAATATATTGTAATTATAGTTGTTTTGATTATTTATGCGATTGGGATGTATGTTATTTTTGGAGTTAGTGAAAAAAGAGAACGAGAGGCTTCTACGACAATTTTAGTTGGTGATTCTGCTGTTTGGAATTATTCATCTAGAGATTGGTTAAATATGAATACTCCACAATTACTTTCTAATTTAAATTGGCAAACTTTTGATGTTTATATTGATAATGAATATTTTGGTAATTATTCTGTCTGGTTAGATGATAAATGGTATTTGTTTGATCAGAATAAGAATGCTGTTTCTTATCAAGGTAATCTTTTTGCCTATCGAGGAGATTTCGATATGGATATTCTTCCTTTTACTACTACTTCTATTACTGATTATACGTATGTTAGAATGGTTTTAGAAGATCATGGATTAGATCCTAATTCTCAATTTACTTTAGCGATGTTTACTTCTTTTGATTTTGATAAAGATGGTGCTGTTGAAGATTTTTATATCGTTAGTAATGTTTTTGCAGATGGTTTTTTTCCTGAGAAGTATTTTTCTTTTGTTTTTATGGTAGATGATGGTCAGACTTTTATGCTTTATGAAGATATAGATACTAATAGTGGAGTAAATGGTTGCAAACCTAATCTTTATACTGTTGCGGATGTGGATAATGATAGTCGTTATGAATTGATTCTTACGTGTTCAAAATATAGTAATCAAACTCCGGTTACTATGTTATATGAATGGGAGAATCAGGCTTTTGAAATTGCAATTTCTAATCAATAATTGATGACGACTTTGGATTTTGATGTTATAATATTTGGCGAAAGGGAGTAATCGTATGAAATTTAAGTTTAGAGCGGATCCTGAAGATATTTTAATGTTCATTTTATTTGCGATATTTTTGTTATATATCGTTTGTATTGGAGTTTTAAATTTATCTTCTTTTGCTACAGAAGGAGTTTTGTTTGGACTTAATCCATTTCCAGCATTTGGTCCAGATTATATTACTGCTACTTTGGTATTTTATTTTCTTTCTTTAGGTGGATTATTAGTTAGTGTTAGCTCTTACTTTTTTGATCGTGAAAAAGGATTTGGAATTACAACAGATAAGAAAGATAAGGGTTATTCTAGATGGGCTAAGGATAAAGAAATTAAAGAGGAGTTGGATCGTGTTGCTATTAAACAGGAAAATGCTGATGTTGCCGGAGTACCTTTAATTTTAAATGAAGAAGAGATGTGGGTTGATAATAGTGAGTATCACTCTTTGGTTATTGGAGCAACTGGTTCTGGTAAGACTCAGACTGTTATTTTGCCACTTGTACATAGTTTAGCTAAAGCGAAAGAATCTATGATTATAACGGATCCTAAGGGTGAAATTTATGAGAAGACTAGTAATATGCTTCGAGCACGTGGATATCAAATTTTACTTTTAAATTTCCGTGATCCACAAAATGGTAATGCTTGGAATCCGATGAGTTTACCATATCAAATGTATAAGTCAGGTAATCAAGATAAAGCAATTGAGTTATTAGATGATTTGGCATTAAATATTTTGTATGACGAGTCTAATAAAAATGCGGATCCATTCTGGGAGAAGACATCAGCAGATTATTTTTCTGGTGTTGCACTGGGCCTTTTTGAAGATGCTAAGGAAGATGAAATTAATATTAATAGTATTTCTTTAGCAACGACAGTTGGAGAAGAAAAATTTGGTGGTAGTACTTATATTAAAGAATATTTTGCTGCGAAAGATCCTGCTAGTGCAGCTGCTATTAATGCTTCTAGTACGATTATGGCTCCATCAGAAACCAAGGGTTCTATTTTGTCAGTATTTAAACAAAAAGTAAAATTGTTTGCTTCTCGTGATAATTTAAGTGAGATGTTATCTCATAGTGATATTGATTTATCTAGTGTTGGGCAGAAACCTACTGCCGTATTTATTGTTATTCAAGATGAAAAGAAAACTTATCATTCATTGGTAACCATTTTATTGAAACAAATTTATGAAACTTTAATAGGTGTTGCACAAGAGCATGGTGGAAAACTTCCTATTCGTACAAATTTCTTACTAGATGAGTTTGCTAATATGCCGCCATTAAAAGATGTTACAACTATGATTACTGCGGCCCGTTCTAGGCATATTCGTTTTACTATGATTATTCAAAATTTTGCACAACTTGATCAAGTCTATGGTAAAGAAAATGCGGAAACAATTCGTGGTAACTGTGGTAATATTATTTATCTTATTACGACTGAGTTAAAAGCTTTGGAAGAAATATCTAAGATGTGTGGGGAAGTTAAATCTAAGAAAGATGAAAAGACTGCTTCTACACCGCTTGTTACTGTTTCTGATTTACAACGAATGAAGCAGTTCGAAGTCATTATTTTACGTATGAGGAAACAACCTTTTAAGACTAAGTTTACTCCTTATTATAAGTTAGATTGGGGACGTAGTTATCCAGAGGCAACTTATCCGACACGTGAAAAGCTTCCTGTTCGTACTTTTGATATCAAAGCTTTTGTTAAAGAACAGAAGAAAAAGAAGTTGTTAGAGATGATGAATTCAGCTGATGCTGGTAGTGGTCCTGCTTCTGATATGTTTGGAGGATTTTCTCCGATGAATAGTAGTAGAAATCCATTTCTTCCTGGTGGAATGAATAGTGCTAGATCTAATACTGGTATGCCAGCAGGTAATATGCCACAAAATGCTACTAGGCCTATTACTAATCCGTTTATGCGAGGGGAAGAATCTTTATCTAGTTCTTTACCTAGTCAAGGTAGCATGCCTTTTTCTACTCATGATAGAAATCAGGTTCTTCCAACTGGTAGAGCTTCTGTACAAAAAGAACAGGAAAGGTCAAATGATTTAGGGTTTGATGTTGATGAATTGGTTCGTAAGATTGATGCTAAGATTGCAGAATTAGAAGCGGAAGAAAAAGCAAATGAAGCAGCTGTTGAGAAGAATTCTACTAGTGATAAACTAAATGATAAGAGTGTAGAGAAGAAAGATAATAAAGAGGAATCTAGTGTAGCTATTGATACCAATCCTATTAATATAGGTCAATCAAATATGGATAAAGTGAAAGATTTCGAAGAAAAGAGTTCTAATTCTAATGATTTGGTATTGGATGAGGATGAAGATGATGATGAGTTCTTTGATGACTTTTTCGATAATTAGGAGGTATAGTTATGGGGTCAAGTTTTAAAATTGGTAGTTTTAATGCTATTGATACAAATGATGAGAAAAATCCTAAATCTAACAACCATGGTGCTAATGATGAGTTGAAAAAGAAGTTATTGGTATTTGCTGGTATTATTTTAGCTGTTGTAATTATTTTATTTTTGGTTTTATATCTTTTTTCTTTGTTTACGAATAAAACCTATTCTTATGATGAAATTGAAGAAGTAATGGTTCAGGCAGCAGAATCTTATTTTGAAGATCATTCTGATCGGTTGCCTGATTCAGAAAATCAAAGAGTAGAAATTGATGTTGAAACACTTTCTTCTTCTGAATATATGAATCCAATGAGTGAATATACTGGTGATGCTCTTAGTTGTACTGGCAAAGTTAGTGTTCAAATGAATGGGGAAGATTATCTTTATACTCCGCAACTTGATTGTGGTGATGATTATGTTACAGAGTCTTTAAAAGATGTTTTAATAAAGGATGTTGTAACAGATGGATATGGATTATATCAGGTTGGTAATAGTTATGTATATCGTGGTGAAGATGTAGATAATTATTTACAATTAGATCAGGCTTTATGGAGAATTGTTAAAATTATGGATAATGGTCAGATTATGCTTATTTTAAATGATCAAGCTTCTCTTAATGTGCCATGGGATAATCGTTATAATGCGGAAGTTGGTTATAATAGTGGTATTAATACTTATTCGGCTAGTCGTGTTAGAGAATCTCTTTTAGATCTTTATGAATCCAATGATGAAGATCAAACTATTTTGACTGATAATGATCGTAGTAAACTTATTTCATTTGATGTATGTGTTGGAAAAAGAGGAGATTTAGATAGTCATTTAGATAATTCTTCAGAGTGTAGCGAAGTTTTAGAAAATGAAAAAATTGGTCTACTTACTGTATCTGATTATATGATGGCAAGTATGGATTCTAATTGTTCTACTACATTGAGTCGCTCTTGTCAAAACTATAATTATCTTGTTACTTCTTATGAATGGTGGTTAGCTACCGCTGCTAGTGATTCTACTAGTATGGCTTATGGAGTTGAAACTAGTGGCACTGTTTCAAAAGAGTCTACTTCTAGTTATCGATATCCTAGAGCTGTAGTTATGTTAAATAGTAATGCATTGTTTAAAAGTGGTAATGGAACGTTTGATAAACCTTATCAATTAAAATAGGAATCTGTTATAGTGATAGATTCTTTTTTTTCATAATTTATATTAGGTGATAGTTATGAAAATTAGTTTAGATGAATTACTTCCTGTTTTAGATTCTATTTCTTTGATTGATATTAGAAGTTTACAAGAATATGAACAAGGACATATTCCTAATGCTAAACATATTGTTAGTTCAGAACTCATTTATCATGCTAATAGATATTTGGAGTATAATCAAACTTATTATCTTTATTGTGATGTTGGTTATATTAGTGAGGATGTTTGTCGCAGGTTGAGAATGCAAGGATATCATGTTTTTTCTATTATTGGTGGTTATCAGAATTACTTGTTAAGAAGATAATTTTGTACTATAATTAAATAGGTGATAATAGTGGAAGCAGTGAACACATTTGTTGATTTTTGTACTAATTTTATCAGTGATGGTGGTTTATTATTTGGTTTTCTATTAATTTTTTTAGAATCCTTTCTACCTATATTGCCTTTAGGGGTGTTTGTTGCCTTAAATGTTAATGCTTTTGGTGGTGTTATTGGTATCTGTCTTTCCTGGGTGGCTACTTGTTTGGGGTGTTTTATCTCTTATTTGTTTTTTTCTTTTTTATCTCAAAATTTATTGCATAAAATTTTATCTAAGAAGACTTTAGAAAAGGTAGAGAGGGCAATTGATAAATTTCAAAAGATATCTTTTTCTAATCTTGTTTTAGTTGTGGCATTGCCTTTTACTCCAGCTTTTTTAGTTAATATTGTTTGTGGTATTGCTAGAGTTAGTCGACGTAAGTTTTTATTTTCTATTTTTATTGGTAAAGTTTCAATGCTTATTTTTTGGGGATATGTTAGTAAGAGTTTAATTGAAAGTATGACAGATATTAATACTATTATTATTGTTTCTTTGATGTTACTGGTTGCTTATATGGTATCGAAGATTGTTAGTAAGAGAGTAGATTTGGATTAGAAAGTAGGAGGTTATAGTGTGGATTATATTATTTTAGTATTGTTGGTAGTTATTTTAATATTAGGTGTTATTTCTTTATTTAAAAATATTAATGAAAGTAATATTACAGAACGTCTTGGTCGTTTGGAAGTAAATATGATGAAGGAAATGGGAGATTTTAAGAGTGATTTATCGCGTAGTTTGAATGATGACTTTACAAAATTGAATGAACAAGTAGAGCGAAGATTACTTGCTGTTAATGATAAAGTTAATGAACGTCTAGATCAAAATTTTGAAAAGACTAATAAGACATTTATGAATGTTATTGAAAGACTTTCTAAAATTGATGAGGCACAAAAGAAGATTGAAACGTTATCTACTGATATTGTTAGTTTACAGAGTATTTTGACGGATAAAAAGACTCGAGGAATTTTTGGTGAAGTAAATTTAAAGCATATTCTATCTAGTGTTTTTGGAGAGAAAAATGATGCTATATATCGTTTGCAATATACACTTAGTACTGGAGTGATTGCTGACTGTGTGCTTTTTGCACCAGAACCACTTGGTACGATTGCAATTGATTCAAAATTTCCTTTAGAACATTATCAGATGATGGTGGATAAAAAGACAGCTGCAGATGTAAGAAGTAATTATGAAAAGATGTTTAAACAGGATATGAAAAAACATATTGATGCTATTAGTAGCAAGTATATTATTCCTGGAGAAACTGCTGATCAAGCTATTTTGTTTTTACCAGCGGAGGCTATTTTTGCAGAAGTTAATGCTTATCATCCTGATATTGTAGAATATGCTTATAAAAAGCGAGTATGGATTACTAGTCCTACTACACTTATTTCTACTTTAACTGTGCTTGAGATGATTATTAAAAATATGGAACGTGATAAATATACATCTATTATTCATGAAGAATTAAATAAACTTGGTTTAGAATTTGCTCGTTATAAAGAACGTTGGGATAAGCTCGCTCGTAGTATTCAGACAGTTAATAAGGATGTTGAAAATGTCTCTATTACTACGGAAAAGATTACGAAGAAGTTTGATTCTATTAATCGAGTTGAAGTTGGTATGTTAGAGCATAAAGATGAATAATTTGTTTTTGCTATTTAGTTTATCCTAAATAGTTTTTTTGTATAATTTTTTTAGAATGTCAGTATACTAAAAATAGTTCATTCATAGATTTTAATATGAACCGTATTATTATGTTTATTGTTGGTTTTATTTTTATGGTTTTTGGTTGTAGTTTTTTCATCTTGTATTTTAATTTATTTGTCTTTGGTTATAGTTTTTTAGATTATATTTTGTTTTTGTTGGGAAGGTGGGAATGTTACTTTTTTATCCTGGGAGTTTTTTTCGTTGTTCTTGCACTTACTAGAAAGGGGATTAAAAGATGATTTATATATATGATTTATTACTTAATTTTCAAGATAAAGAAAGATTGGTAGAGTTTTTTGAATGGAAGCAAGATGATGTATTGGAACATGTTAAACGTATTCCTTTGTTTTTTGTTCCTAGTATTGATATGGATAATTTTTGTTTTGCTGATGTTAAAGTAGACCATGATTTCTTAGATACTATAAAGGGGAAGACTTTGCTTTATAAGAAGAAAAAAGGCATTTTATATGGTTGTTTATTTTGTGATTTAAATAGAGTAGTTGCTTTAGAGTTTTCTAAAATGGGTGATATTATTGCTAGAAGTTGTTTGTTATTGGATGAAGAAAGTGAGGTAATAGACGGTGCTAGGGGATTAGAAGAGACAGTAGTACCGTATAAAGTTTTAGAAAAGAGTAGTGGTGTTTCCTTTTTGACTAGACAAGAGGAATTCTGTCAGAGATATCTGTGTAAAGAAATTCGGTCTTTGTATGAGAAAAATGATACAGATATGTTTCTTTATTTGTACGAGGAGTTATTTGGTGTTGATAATTCTTCACTTTCTGAGAAGTATGAGAAATTGATGGATGGTATAAAAAATCATTATGATAGCAGTTATCAGAATTTGTTTCAAATTGTACGATTAAGTTATTCCAAAAAATAAAGCATCTTTTTAGATGCTTTCGTAGTCTATTTTCATTGCTTTTTTAACTTTTTTCATTTGTTCTGTTGCTTTTTCTTTTGCCTTTTTTGTTCCACTATCTAGTATTTCTTTTACTAGTTCAGGATGTTCTTCATAATATTTTCTTTTTTCTTGGATTGGTTTTAGAAATTCATTCATTGCTTGAATTAATTCTTTTTTGCATTGTACACATCCTCTAGCTCCTTTTTTACATTCACTACATACTTTTTCTAAGTTTTCTTTTTTGTTTACTAGATTATGATAGTAATAGACCATGCAAATTTCAGGGTTAGCAGGATCATCTTTTTTAATTTTTTTAGGATCTGTTACAGCTTGCATTATTTTTTTCTTGATGGTCTCTTCTGTATCGTTTAGGAAAATAGCATTTCCTAGACTTTTTCCCATTTTATCATTTCCATCTAGACCTTTTACTCTTTTATCTTCACTTAATATAGCTTGTGGTTCTTTTAATGTCTCACCGTAAATAGAATTAAACTTTCTAACAATTTCACGACATTGTTCTAGTAATGGGAGTTGATCTTCACCTACTGGAACTAACTGTCCATCGAATGCAGTAATATCTGCTGCTTGAGACACAGGATATCCTAAGAATCCATAGGTAATAGATTCTCCATCATTACCAAATAATTCTTTTTTCTGGGCAATTTCTGTTTTTACTGTGGGATTTCTTTGTAGACGTGCTACTGTTACTAAATTTGAATAAAATACTGTTAGTTCGGCAATTTCTGGTATTTTAGATTGAATAAAAAAGTTTACTTTTTCTGGATCTAGTCCTGTTGATAATAAGTCTATAGTTATTTCCTTTACATTTTTTCTTACTTTTTCAGGATTGTTGAAATTATCAGTTAGAGCTTGTACATCTGCAATTTCTAAATAGAAGTCATAGTCATTTTGCATTTTTAAGTAATTTTGGCAGGCACCAAAATAATGTCCTAGATGTAAGTTTCCTG
The DNA here is from genome assembly GCA_944359885.1 of uncultured Bacilli bacterium. Taxonomy (GTDB): domain Bacteria; phylum Bacillota_I; class Bacilli_A; order RF39; family UBA660; genus Faecimonas. The sequence goes on from CALVTC010000003.1 coordinate 31,271, forward strand.
TAGGTCTTAATCCTGTTAATATTGTTTTTTTCATATTTTATCCCTTTCTTTCTGTTATTTATTTTAGCATATTTTTTAGTAGAGTAAAAGATGATATTTATTTTGTAGAAAGTGTTGTTAAAAACGGAATTGTACGATATAATATAAGGCGTTGGAGGGATATTATGGCAAAAAAAGAAACAGAAAAAACTGAAGTTAAAAAAGATAATAAAAAGAATGTTCATGAAGTAGTTATTAAGATAGATGGAGATGCTTGGAGTAAAGCACTTGATGGAGCTTTTAAGAAGAAGCAAAAAACTGCTAAAGTGGATGGATTTAGAAAAGGTAAAGTACCAAGAGATATTTATGAAAAACATTTTGGTAAGGAATCTTTATTTATTGATGCTGCTGATAGTGTATTACAAGATGCATATACGAAAGCAATGGAAGAGTCTAAGTTAGTTCCAGTAGTACAACCATCTGTAGATTTGAAAAGTTTAAATGAAGATGGTGTAGAATTTACTTTTAAAATTGTAACTAAACCAGAAGTAAAGGTAAAAAAATATAAGGGATTAAACATTCAACCAGAGAAAGTTGAAGTAACTGATGAAGAAGTTGAGCATGAACTTGGTCATTTACTTGAAAGATATACAGAACTTGTTACTAAAGAAGATGGTGCTGTAGAAAATGGTAATATTGCAGTTATTGATTTTGAAGGATTTAAAGATGGAGTTGCTTTTGATGGTGGAAAGGGAGAAAATTATTCTTTAGAAATTGGTTCTCATAGTTTTATTCCTGGGTTTGAAGAACAATTAATTGGTATGATGCCTGAAGAAGAAAAAGAAATTGAAGTTACTTTCCCAGAAGATTATCATGCTAGAGATTTAGCAGGAGCTAAAGTTACTTTTAAAGTAAAAGTTCATGAAATTAAGGAAAAACAAAATAGAGAATTAGATGAAGAGTTTTTTGAAGATTTAGGAATGGAAGGCGTTACTTCTGAAGAAACTTTGAAAGAAGAAATTAAGAAATCAATTTCTGCTCAGAAAGAAATGGATGCCGAAAATAAATATATTGATGCAATTTTAGAGGGTGTATCTAAGAATGTAGAAGTAGATATTCCTGAAGAGATGGTAGAAGAAGAAGTAAATCGTTTAATGAGACGTTTTGAAGAGCAAATGAGAATGCAAGGTATTTCTTTAGATCTATATTATCAATTTACACAATCAAGTGAAGCAGATCTTAGAAGTCAATTAGAAAAAGAAGCTTATTCTAATGTTTTATATCGTTTGATGTTAGAAGAAATTATGAACTTAGAAAAAATTGAAGTTTCTGTTGAAGAAGCTGAGAAAGAAGCAGAGGAATTAGCTAAAAAATATCAGCTAGAAAAAGAAGAATTCCTAAAACAATTTGGTGGAATTGATATGGTTCAATATGACTTAGAAATGAGAAAGACAATTGAATTATTAAAAGATGCAAATAAATAAAATAGTTAGTACTTCGGTACTTCTTTTTTTTGGAAAATTTTGAAAAATATAGTTAATTTGTTGAAGAAGAAAAGCTTTTATTATATAATAGTAAGCAGTATTTAAAATTTGGAGGTGGCTATTATATGGATAAGGAAAAACTGGCAGTTTTGGTTTTAAATGATGTAGTAGTCTTTCCAAATAACGAAGTTAGAATTGAGTATAGTGATTCTTTTGAAAAAGCAAGTATTGAGTATGCAGATTCAACACAGGATAAATATTTAGTCATTGTTAATCCTTTGGATTTAAATTATGTAGAAGATGTTACTTCTTTACCTAGTTATGGTATTTTGGGGCAACTTAAGTTAAAGCTTACGGTTCCTAATGGGAAGACTAGAGTCGTTATTCAAGGAATTCGAAGAGTAGAAGTTTCTAATTATTTTTATCAGGATGGTTTTTATCAAGCTAATGTTTCTGATGTAGTTATTTCTTCTAGTCGAGATGATAAGAATTATTTTACGCTTTTAATGAAGTCTTTAGATAAATATATTGAAAAAGCTCCTTATATGAGTAATGCCGTTATTAGTCAATTAGATACTGTTGAGACTTTGGATGAACTTTGTGATTTGATTGGTTCGTTCTTACCTTTTGATTATTCTAAAAAGAAACAGTATGTTTTAACAATATCTCCTGTTGAAAGAGCTCATATGATTATTGAAGATATTCATGAAGAATTAAAATTTTTAGAATTAGAAAGAAAAATAGAAAATGAAGTAGAGCAGGAAATAGAAGAAAGTCAGAAAGAGTATTTTTTAAGAGAAAAACTTAGAGCTATAAAAAGAGAACTTGGTGATATTAATAGTAAAGAAGATGAGGTTGAAAAGTTAAAAAGGCGTCTTTCTAAATTAAAATGTAATCATAAAGTAAAAGAAAAAATTAGTAGTGAAATTTCTAGGTATGAGGCAATTAGTAGCCATTCTCCAGAACTTGGAATGATTCGAGATTATTTAGATTGGATGTTTCATTTGCCTTGGAATGTTTATACTAAAGATACAAAAGATTTGTTGCGTGTTGAGTCTATTTTAAATAGTAGTCATCATGCTTTAGAAGAAGTGAAATCTCGTATTTTGGAGTATTTGGCAGTGAAACAGAATACAAACAATTTACGTAGTCCTATTATTTGCTTGGTTGGCCCTCCAGGAGTTGGAAAAACTTCTCTTGCATTAAGTATTGCTGATAGTTTAGGACGTAAGGTTGCGAAGATTAGTGTCGGTGGAATCAACGATGAAGCTGAAATTGTTGGGCATCGCCGTACGTATGTAGGTGCTAATCCTGGTCGTATTATTCAGGGGATTCGTAAAGCTGGAACTGCTAATCCTGTATTTATTATTGATGAAATCGATAAAATGACGAAAGATATTAAGGGTGATCCAGCTAGTAGTTTATTAGAAGTATTAGATCCAGAACAAAACAGTAAATTTTCTGATCATTATATTGAAGAAGAATTTGATTTGTCGAAAGTTTTATTTATTGCTACTGCAAATTATATTGATCAGATTCCTTATGAGTTACGTGACCGTTTAGAAATTATTGAACTTAGTAGTTATACAGAATATGAAAAGTTAGATATTGCTAAAAATCATTTGATTCCTAGAGCTTTAGAAGAACATGGATTAACTTCCTTACAAATTCAGTTGGATGATGATGCTATTATGGCGATGATTCGTTATTATACGAAAGAAGCAGGAGTTCGTGAATTAGATCGTGTTATAGCTTCTTTATTTCGAAAAATTGTAAAGAAAGTATTATTGGAAAAAGAACAGGTTTTTTATCATATTAGGCAAGAGGATTTGGAAAAGTTCTTGGGGAAGAAAAAATATAGTTATGAAAAGACAGGAGAGAAAAGTGCAATTGGTGTTGTAAATGGTATGGCTTATACTGTCTTTGGAGGGGATATTTTACCGATTGAAGTAACTATGTTCCCTGGTAAGGGTGAACTTATTCTTACTGGTTCTCTGGGTGAAGTTATGCAAGAGTCCTGCCAGATTGCGTTTAGTTATATTAAAGCAAATGCTAAGGATTTTTCTATTCCTTTTGAGGTTTTATCTCAAAATGATATTCATATTCATTTTCCAGAAGGTGCGGTTGGAAAAGATGGTCCATCTGCGGGTATTGCGATTACTACTGCTTTAATTAGTTTGTTTAAAAATCAGGCTATTGAAAATAATATTTCTATGACTGGTGAAATTACTTTACGTGGTCGTGTTCTTCCTATTGGTGGTTTGCGAGAAAAAGTAATCGGTTCTCATCGTGCAGGTATTCGAAAAATCTTTTTACCTACGGAAAACAGGGATGATTTGGAGAAAATTCCAGAAGAAGTAAAAGATGATATTACTTTTATCTTCGTTGATAATTATTTTGATATTTATCGACAGTTATTTGAAGGGGTGTAGTTTTATGTTATCAGATAAAGATGAAAAAATTGTTATTCGCTGGTTAGAGGAAATGGTTTTAAAAAATGCCTTGGTCGTTGAATCTAATGAGGCATTATGTGAAAATGCTGATGATTTTGAGTATTATCAGTATTTTATACAGATTTGTTTTCATCTGTTAAATGATGATTCTGCATTCTTTTTGTTAGATTCCTCTTTTTCTTCTAAAGTTTTAGATGTAATTGATAGACATCGTTTCTCTTTTAGTGATATGGATTCTTCTTGCTTTGAAAGGTCTAATGATATTATTGCAAAGATTAATCAATTATCTCATCTAAGTCCTGATGATAAAAGTTCTTTGCTACTTAATTATGCTCTTAAGCAATATGAATATAGGTTAGGTTCTTTTTCGCTAAAAGATCTTATTACTGTAAATGCAAATGATTATCTTATTTATTCGGGTATGGAAAGTGGGCTACAGTTTTTTTCTGATGAAGAAACGCTTTCTAGTTTGAGTTATTTTGCTAGTACGTGTCCTGAATGTTATTATGACAATATATTTTATTCTAATGCGATTCAGTTTATAGAAGAGTTTTGTGATGTTCCATTTTATAAAAAAAGAGGTGTTTCTTATAAAATGGCAACGAATGTTAAGAAGAAATTACAAAAAGTTAGAGGAGCTTGATAGCTCTTTTTTTCATATTCTATTTTTTTGTTCATATAATCTGTTAGGAGGGATTAGATGCAAAAAGTTATTTCTTTTGATAAAACATTAGAATTTAAAACAATGGTTGGTGAGGTTACTTCTATTTCTTTGGATCCGAAATTAGATTTTTCTGATGATAGCAGCATTTCTGGTGAATTGGTAATATCTGGAAAATATAAATTGACTGCAGCGTCTCGATTAGAAGAAGATTTTTTATTTCATTTGCCAATAGAAATTGTGTTAACGGAAAGTCTAGAACCGGAAACTAGAAAGGTTGCTATTGATGATTTTCGTTACGAGGTTATGGAAGATGATACTTTAAATTGCCACATTGATTTATTGGTAGAAGGTGTTGAGAAGATTGATATTAGTGAGGAGGATGTGGAACTTGAAGATAAGACGGAGGATGTTAGAGTAAATATTTCCAATGAAGATGATGAAGTTGTAGAATATGGTGCTTTAAAAGATGATGCAGTTGAAGAGGAAAAAAAAGAAGATAATAAAATAGAGGAAAAAATTAAATCAGTTGCAGATACAAATGTTGTTCGTGATGATGTTTTAGAAAAAGTGGAAAAATCTTCTGCAGAAGTTACTTCTGATGATGATAATCATCATGATGTTGGTTCTTTATTTTCATCTTTTAAAGATAGTGATGAAACTTTTGCTACATATTCTATTTATATTGTTAGGCAAAATGATACGGTTGAAGCAATTATGGAGAAGTATCAAGTTAGTCGAGAAGAGTTAGAAAGTTATAATGATTTAACGAATTTAACTATAGGTTCTAAGGTTATTATTCCTACACATCATGAATAAATCGGATATTTGTAAGTACTCCTATATTGATGGAGATAGAGTTATTGAAACTGAGAAGGGAAAGTTTTTTATTACTCCAAGATGTAATAATAAGTCGGATATGTTTCGATATTTGGAGCAGAAGGATTTTCCTTTCTTTTTACCTATGGAGAATTCAGATCGAGAACCGTATGAAGTTTATTCTTATGTAGAAGATGATATGAATTTTGACGATAAGGCAATTGATTTGGTTCATATTTTAAGTTTATTACATATAAAAACAACTACTTATCAAGAAGTAGTTATGGATTCTGTTAAGGAATTGTATGAGGGTATTTCAGCAGAAATAGAAAGTTTAGAAAAGTATTATCACGAATTACAAGATGAAATGGAAACTCATGTTTATATGGCACCTGATGAGTATCTTTTTTTACGAAATATTAGTATTCTTTATGAAAACTTACATCGCAGTAGAGAATATTTAGAATCGTGGTATCAGTTAAAGAAAGATGCTACAAGAGAAAGAGTTGTCTTTTTACATATGCAACCTTCTCTTGCAACATTCATTGATCGAAAGACTCCTTATTTTGTTCATTGGGATTTATCTCGTAAAGGGTATGTTGTTTATGATTTTTTGTATTTTTATAAAAAGGATTATATAGCGGTGGAAATGGAGTCTTTATTTCAAATTTATCAAAGTAAATATCGATTTACACGAGATGAAGAGTATTTGTTTTTTTGCTTAGTTTTATTAGATGAAAAAATAACTTTTGATTTAGGGTGCTATGAAAATATTATTTTTATTCAAAAAAAATTTTTTTATGCTTTTAAGGCTCGAGAATTTGTGTTAAAACAAAATCATGAAAATGAGGAAACAAATCAAACCAAATTCGATCAATAGAATGATTGCGTTTAATCTAGTTGTAATGAAAATTAGAAGAATAATTTGGTAAAAGATAATAATTAAAGTTGCGATGATTCCAAGAAGATAGAAAATACTATTTCTTCTTTTTTGTTTACAATAGTTGCAGCGACAGAATAAGTTGTGTTTTGTTTTCATAATATCACCTAGTATAGTTTATGATGCTTTTTTATTTATGTTATTTTTTGATTGACATGGATAATCGATTTTATTATAATATTATTGATAATTATTATCATTAAGGGAGACTTATGAATACACGAAATACAAAACAAAAAGAAATTATTTTTGAGGTTTTGTGCAAAATGAAATCTCATCCTACGATTTTAGAACTTTATGAGGCGGTGCACGCTAAAGATTCTTCTATTGGACAAGCTACGATTTATCGTAATGTGTCTAAACTGATGGAAGAAAATATGGTTCGTAAAGTTTTGACGAGTGATGGAGTTCTTCATTATGATGCTAACTGTAATAATCATTGTCATTTTCGATGCAAGAAATGTCAAAAAGTATTTGATGTATTTGATGTGGATACCCAGAAGTTATTGGATGTGATGAAGACAAACTCTTCTTTCGAGTCGGATGATGTTTATGTTTTATTTGAAGGTATTTGTAGTCGTTGTCGTTAGACTCTTAGTTAATAATTATAATGGAAATGTTGCGATACTTTGTTATTTGTGATATGCTACAAGTGATAAGTATTAAAGAACATTCTTTAATATGATTTAGAAGAAAGAAGGTAAATGAAATGGAATTAAAAGGAAGTAAAACTGAACAAAATTTGATGACTGCTTTTGCAGGAGAAAGTCAAGCTAGAAATAAGTATACTTTTTATGCTAGTAAGGCTCGTAAAGATGGTTATGAACAATTGGCTGCTATTTTTGAAGAGACTGCTAATAATGAAAAAGAACATGCTAAATTATGGTTTAAAGAATTACATGGTGGAGATATTCCTGAAACTACTGCTAACTTAGAAGATGCTGCAGCTGGTGAAAATTATGAGTGGACTGATATGTATAAAAACTTTGCAGAAACTGCAAGAGAAGAAGGATTCACAAGACTTGCTGTATTATTTGAAAAAGTTGGTGAGATTGAAAAAGAACATGAAAAAAGATATTTAACATTACTTCATAATATTAAAGATGACAGAGTATTTAAAAAAGATGGCGACAAGATTTGGGTATGTCGTAACTGTGGTTATGTTTATACTGGTAAAGAAGCACTTGCTGTTTGCCCTGTTTGTGCTCATCCACAAAGTTTTATGGAAGTTAAAGCAGATAATTATGAATAAAAAGATGGCCTTCATGGCTGTTTTTTTATATATAAGGAAAGTGCGTTTAGAAGCATCTAAAACAAAAATGATATTAATATAATTTAGTATCACGACAAAAAGAATAAAGCAAAAACTTTAAATTTTAAGTTGTTCCATAGTAGAACCACAGTAGGGGAATTCCATTTTAGGAATGTCATTCTTTTTAATAAATTTTAAAAATCCAATCTGTTCATTAACAATAAATTCAGGAGCAGAAATGCAAATTTTAAAACTTGGTAAAAAATAGTTTGTGTGAATAAATGTATTGTATGATATTTGTATTTGGAGAGAATATTATGTATAGATTTTACTGTTTTCGCATGTATTCTACAATTAGTCGGTCTAAATTGATCCAACTATAGTATTTTATTATATAATAGTATAAGTTCTTAGATGATATAGATAGGAAAATGTTCCGGCGAAGATAATCATACTGTTGATTAGTCTGCGTTCTTGAATATTTGATATCGTTTGCTCTGTAATGTAGATACATAATAATATTATTATTGTGATTGTCCATCCTAATTTTTGTATTGCTTTTTCTTGGGAAGCAGGGTATTGATTACGTAGTTTATTTCCATAGCTAGTAAAGATTGCTATTAGTCCGATACTAATAATGGCCCAGGAAAGGAAAAGTTCTTTATCTTTTGTTAGGTTGTTTCTCATAGTTTAGTATATGTCGAAATTAGTATTTTTTATGATATAATATTTTTGGTGATTTTATGAAAAAGCACGAGCTTTTAGTACCTGTTGGGAATATGGAATGTTTAAAGCAAGCGATTGTCAATGGTGCAGATGCTGTATATGGTGGTTGTCAAAATTTTGGTGCTAGAAAGTTTGCTAAAAACTTTTCTAATGAGGAAATTATAGAAGCTATTCGACTTTGTCATTTGTATGATGTAAAATTTTATGTAACTATGAATACTTTAGTAAAGGATTCTGAAGTTTCTCTTTTTTTAGAGCAAATTGAATTTTTGTATAAACAAGGTGTTGATGCTGTTATTATGCAGGATTTCGGCATGATTTCTTATGTTCTAAAGAAGTATCCTAATTTGGAAGTCCATGCTTCGACGCAGTTTAATAATTCTTCTTGTGATGTTGTTAAAATGCTTTATGACATGGGAGTTAAAAGAGTGGTTCTATCTCGTGAGCTTTCTTTGGAAGAGATTGATGCTATTTCTGTTCCTATTGAAAAGGAAGTTTTTGTTCATGGTGCGTTATGCATCTCTTATTCTGGATGTTGTCTTATGAGCTCTATGATTGGTGGACGCAGTGGTAACCGTGGTGAATGCGCTGGTTCTTGTCGTTTACCTTATCAATTGTTTTATAATAATAAATTATTGAGAGATTCTGCATATTTACTTAGTACAAAGGAGTTAAATACTAGTTATCAATTTCGTAAACTTTTAAATAGTAGTATTTATAGTTTTAAAATTGAAGGAAGAATGAAAAGTCCCGAGTATGTTGGTTTCATTACAAGAATGTATCGTCAATTGATAGATTCTTATGGAGATACGAAGTCTTTGGATAGTGATACAGAACGTTTAAAGACAATTTTTAATCGAGAATTTACGTTGGGACATTTGTTTCATTGTAGTGTAGATGAACTTATGAATACTGCTAGTCCTAATCATATAGGGTTAGCAATCGGAAAAGTTGTTCATCTAAATTCTGAAAAGATTAAAATAAAACTTGATAAAGATCTACATCAGGGTGATGGGATTCGTTTTTTAGAAAGTGGTAAAGGATTGATTGTTAATTTTTTGTATGATAAACGTGGCCGCTTGGTTTCTAGTGTTTCTGCTGGCAATGTTTGTTATATTGATAATAAGATTTCTCTTACGAAGGAAGATGTGGTTTGTAAAACAACTGACTATTTGTTAATGAAGGAGATGAAAAAATTACCAAGGCGAAGTATTCCTATTCATTTTTCAGTTTATGCACATATCGGTGAACCGTTTACTGTTTGGATTCGTGATGGAATATTTGAATACCAAGCTCGTGGTAGTGTTGTTGAAGAGGCTATTACATCTTCTGTTTGTGTTGATAGAATTAAAAAGCAATTGGAAAAATTAGGTGGCACGCCTTTTATGTGTCAGTCTACGGAAATAGATATGGATTCTAATATTTTTGTTTCTCTTAGAGAAATTAATGAGTTACGTCGTTATTTGGTAGAACGATTACTTGTTGCTAGAATGACGCCAAGATATGAACCTATTGTAAAAGAAGTAGAGTTTCCTAAGTTGCATATCAATCAGGATTTTACAAGGAGTGCTTTGGTTTATACAGAAGAGCAAGTGAAAGCTTGTTTAGAATTAAATTTTGATAGAATTTATGTGTCTGATTTGTCTTTATTTCAGAAGTATCAAGACTGTGACAAAATTTATTATGCTGTTTCGAGATGTTTATTTAAAGTGGAGGATGCGTTACAGAAACGCAATTTGATAAGAGATTTTTGTAATTTTTCTCATTCCTTTTTAATAGGGGATTATACATTAAATGTATGTAATATTTATTCTGCCTATTATTTATATCAATTAGGTCTTTCTAAAATAACATTATCGGTAGAACTTTCTAATGCTGAAATCTTGAATTTTGTTCATCGATTTAAGCAAGTTTTTGGTGTAATGCCTAATATTGAAGTAGTTGGATATGGAGCAGTGGAGAATATGGTAATTAAGGGTAATATTTTACATTTGAAAGAAAACACATTCGGTTATTCCTTATTGGATTTAAGAAAACGCTCTTTTCCTGTTTTTTATCAAGATGAAAGAACTACTATTTTGAATTATCAATCCCAACTTAATTATGATATTTCGGCGTTGCGAAAAGTTTCTTCTATTCGATATCAATTTTTTTCCGAAACAAAAGAGGAAATTATAAATATTCTAAAAAAGAAATAATTTATTTTCTAGTATTAAAATTGCCCTTTTTATGATAGAATAGTTATAGATAGGAAGTGATAAATAGTGGATAAAAATACTGAAGAAAAAAGAGTAATTCCTGTTAAAAATTATATTATTTTAGTGATTTTATTCGTAGCTATTGTTGCATTAGTTTTTTATCTATGTGATTTATATCATGTTTATGATGCTCATCAACGGGAGATTCCTGTTATTCGAGATACATTGTCTGAGATACAACCTGATGAATTGGAGCATTATATTATGGAAAATCCAACAACAGTTATCTATATGTGTACGGCATTTGATGAAAAATGTAGAGATTATGAAAAAGATTTGAAAAAATTAGTAGAAAAAGAAGAATTGCAAGAAAGTATAATTTATGTTAATTTAAGTGATGTTGATCAGACTGAGTTTGTTGATAAATTTAATGCTAGATTTCCATATCGAATTACTTTAAAAAAACAATATCCTGCTTTTGTTGTTTTTGAAGATGGTGAAGTTCGTAGCATTTTGCAGGCAGATAAAAATGATAGACTTAGTATTTCTGAGACTGAGCAATTTTTGGAATTAAATCAATTAGAAGAAGAAGGGGAGTAATCTCCTTTTCATTAGGAGTGAATATAGTATGAATCATATTGTTTTATTTGAACCTGAGATTCCGCAGAATACAGGTAATATTATGCGTACTTGTGTTGCGACAGGTACAAAGTTACATTTAATTAAACCATTAGGATTTGTTTTGGACGATGCTCATCTACGTCGTTCTGGTGTTAATTATATTGATAAATTAGATTATGAGGTGTACGAAAATTTTGATGATTTTGTATCTAAAAATCCTGGTGTATATTATTATTTTACAAGATATGGAAAGAAGCCTCATTCTAGCTTTGATTATTCTAACAGTAAGCATGAGAATCTGTATTTTATATTTGGTAAGGAGTCTACTGGTATTCCCAAGAAGATATTACAGAAAGATTTGGATCATTGTATGAGGATACCAATGACGGATAAAGTTCGAGCACTTAATGTTTCTAATAGTGTTGCTATTGTTATTTATGAAGCGTTGCGTCAACAAAACTATGAAGGATTATTGTTTACGGAACCGCATAAGGGCGCTGATTATTTGGAGAGAGAAGATGCTTAATAAAGTATTCATTTCTCTTATATTGAACGTTTTATTTTTTCTAAATAGATAGATTATATGTTCATGGAATATATTAAGTATGTTGTTGATTTAAATATGGTTATTGTATTGATTGTTTACACATGGTTTAGGACTTTTAGCTATCGATATAATAGATGACCATGTTGTTGAAGTTGAAAAGATATTATCAGTATATTTTTGATAGAAATAAATACAAGTTTAATTTATGAATAGAAAATTCTGATATTTTAAAGATGATGGATAGATTTAGATGTGATTTTTTAGATAAAGTTTTTGCTAGATGAGTTTATAAAGATGAGTGGGATTATATTGAAAAAGAATGATTAAAAAAGAAATTTATATTTTTTTATCAAAATTAAGTAGTTCTTTTTATGAAATTTTGTTATGATAATTGTTAATTTTTTATTTGATTTTGAAAGTAGTGATAAAAATGTTATCAAGGAAAGAAGAAATAGAACGTAGTATTATTACCAAGTTTCGTAAGGAAATTTGGAGACCTTTTACAAAAGCTATTCGAGAGTATCAATTGATTCAGGAGGGAGACAAAATTGCAGTTTGCATTTCTGGTGGGAAGGATTCCATGCTTTTAGCTAAATGTATAGAAGAGTTGAAAAAACACAACAAGGTAAATTTTGATGTTTGTTATATTGTAATGAATCCTGGCTATCGTGATGAAATATATAATCAAATTTTGGAAAATGCTCGTATTTTAGGAATTGATATTCAAATTTTTAACTCTAATATTTTTGATGTTGTTGATAAACAAGTTTCATCACCTTGTTATCTGTGTGCAAGAATGCGTCGAGGTTTTTTATATGCAAGAGCACAGGAATTAGGATGCAATAAGATTGCCTTGGGACATCATTTTGATGATGTGATTGAAACGATTTTACTGTCCATTTTTTATGGTGGAGAGTATAAAAGTATGCCTCCTAAGTTATGGAGCAGTAATTTTTCTGGTATGGAATTAATTCGTCCTTTATATTTGGTTAGAGAGGATTCAATCGTTCGCTGGGCTAAATATAATGATTTGAAATTTATTAATTGTGCATGTAAATTTACTGATTCCTCTAAAATGGATTCTAAAAGATTGGAAATGAAAAACTTGATTCATGAGTTTGAAAAGAAAAATCCTAATGTGGGTGCTAATATCTTTAAGTCATCAGAAAATGTTAATGTAGAGACTGTTTTGGCAATAAAAATGGATGGTAAGAAAATTTCATTTTTAGATAATTATGGAAAGTAATTATCTTTTTTTATTAATAGGGAATTTGCTTGTCTAAAATGTAAATTTGAAAACTTGATAAAAAATAATTGACACACGAACAAATGTGTTATGTAGTTTTCTCATTAGAGAAGGATATTATGTTTAGAGCTTATCATTTTCGAATGTATCTTACAACTAATAAAAGGGAGTTAATTCAAAAAACATTTGGTTGTACACGAAGAGTATTATAATAAAACAAAAAAGAGATTAGCAGTACTATATCAAAACTAAAGAATACTAGAAAGTATTTCATCCATCAAATAATTAAAAAACTGGTAATAGAAAACGATATCATAGTAACAGAAGATTTAAATGTAAAGGGTATAATAGAAGAGAAGAAATTATCTAAACACTTAACAAATGTAAGTCTAGGAGAAATTTGCTGAGTTTTAGAATATAAGGTGAGATGTTATGGAAAGAAGTGTATCAAAATAGACAGTTTTTATCCAAGCAGTCAGAAGTGTAAAAGGCAAAAGAAAGCTACGGTAGCGACTATCGGATGTTAGGCAATCACGAAGTAAGGTTACTTAGTCTGAGAAGTAGGAAACTTGGAAGGTGACGACCAAGGCAAATTAAATTTAGTTAATTCTTTTATTCTATTAAAAGTGTATATTTAAAAGGACTTTTTGAAAGGAGTACAATTTATATTTGCAAGATGTTTTTTGTTTTGGGTATTTATTTTGTTTTTTATAGATTATCATAAAAAGAAATGTTATAAATATAATTTGATATAGGATATAGAAGGATTAAAAAGTTATTAAAAAAGTTATTGTAGAGCAATTGATAGCTTTTTTGTCCCTTTTATGTTATATATAGTATATCGTAGGATATTGGATATGGAGATTTAAAATGAAAGTAGTATTTCGAAGTCCAAATCAGACTTTGCGAATTTTGCAGTGTTTGAATTGGCAATTGTCTAGTATATGTGAGGTTGCTCCAGTTATTCGAGAACAAGGATTTGATGCTGTACAAATTGGCCCGTTGCAACCATTGAAAGAAGAGGGGGATGTAGAGTGGTGGATGTCTTATCAACCATGCGCATTTACTATTGGTAATCAATATGGCTCTAAACAAGATTTTGTTGAGTTATGTCGTGTATTGCATGAAAATAATCTTTTAGTTTTTCCTGATGTTATATGTACACACGTAGCTGGCGTTAATGATGGTAGGATTATTCCTCATGAAAAAGTAGATTCTAAATTAGTGAATAATCCTTATTTTTGGCGTGAAGCTAAAGATATTAATGATTGGGATAATCGTTATCAGGTTATTAACTATTGTGCGGGACTTCCTAGTTTTGATTTGTACAATCATGAATTACAAAATTATATTATTACATTTTTGAATGAATTGGTTAATTGTGGTGCGGATGGTTTTCGCTTTGATTCTGCTAAAAGTATACCAACACCTAGAGAAGGTTGTGATTTTTTTCCTAGGGTACTTAGCGAGTTATCTAAAAAAAGTCTTTATAATTATGGTGAAGTGATTTTTGCATCAGAAGAGTTAATCTCTCTTTATGTAGATTATTTGGATGTACTTACTAATACGTGGAGTTATCAAAAAGATAAAGTTGTTTTGTTTTCTGAAAGTCATGATTCATTTTTAGGACTGGGTTATACAAGAGAAAAATCTTCTTTTGAAATTACTAATGAATATCGTCATCTTGTGAATCATTATCCTAAAACAATTTATTATGCACGACCGTTTGATGATGAATGGAAAAGTGATAGAATAAAAAAAATCCATAAAAAAAATATTTAATTTGAATAAAAAAGGCGCCTTTTTTCCATAAGAAAAGTGAAAGGAGTCTTTATGGCAAAATATAAAGTTGAAATTAGTGGTATAGATACTAGTGATATTCCAGTGTTAAGCAATGAAGAAATGAAATCATTGTTTGTTAAAATGAAATGTGGAGACTTAGAAGCTAGAAATTTGTTGATTGAAGGAAATCTAAAATTAGTTTTATCTATTTTGAAGCGCTTTCATCATAGAAGTGAAAATATGGATGATTTGTTTCAAATTGGTTGCATTGGTTTGGTAAAAGCAATTGATAATTTTGATTTATCTCACGGAGTTCGTTTTTCTACTTATGCAGTTCCAATGATTTTAGGCGAGGTACGAAGATATTTACGTGATAATAACAGTATTCGTGTTAGTCGTTCTTTGAAAGATATAGCTTATAAAGCATTGAAGTATAAGGAACAAGTTTATAATAAAGATGGGAAGGAACCGAGTTTGGAGGAAGTGGCACAACATTTAGGAATCAGTTTGTTTGATGTTGTACAAGCTTTGGATTCTTTACATGAGCCGATTAGCATGTTTGAACCAATATATTCAGATGGTGGAGATACTATATATTTATTTGATCAAATAGAAGATAAGCATGCTAATAGTAGTGAGGTGTCTATGAAGGTAGCTTTGGATGAGGCGATTGGAAATTTGGAAGAAAGAGAACAGTATATTTTGGACGAACGTTTTGTGATTGGAAAAACACAAATGGAGATTGCTAAAGAGTTACAGATTAGTCAGGCGCAAGTATCAAGAATAGAGAAAGGTGCTATTAAGCAATTGAAGAAAGTTTTGAAGTGAGTTGCATATAGTTTATTGGGTGGTTATATGCGATTATCAGAACTTCAAAGTAAGACAATTATATCTGTAGTTGATGGCAGAAATGTTGGGACAATTATAGATGTAGAAGTTATGATGGATGGACATATTGAATCTTTAATTATCGAATCTGGTAAATCGTTTTTTAACTTTAATCGTGATAGCGATACGAAAATTTTATGGAAGGATATTGCTAAAATAGGGGAAGATGTTATTTTGGTTAATACAAGTAGAAAATGATTTTTTGGAAAAAATTGGTAATTATTGGTTCTTTTTGTATTTTCTTCTCTTTTGTTTTAGTATCCTATCTTGGTGAAAAAGTTAATCCTATATTAGTTAATTATTTAAATTTGGAGGTAGAAAGAGTTACTTCTAATGTGGTCGATTCTGCAGTTAATGAAGTGGTTGCTGAAGAGTTAGGTGATAATTTGTTTTCTATTACGAGAAATTCAAATAATGAAGTGGAAATGATTGATTATAATTCTAAAGAAGTTAATTTGTTGTTAAAAAATATTAATGCAACTATTTATTCAAAATTGCAGAAATTAGAAGAAGGAGATATTAGTGAGTTTCCTTTATCTTCTTCATTATTAGGGATGACGTATCATAAAATTGATTCTGGAATCGTTTGTGAAATACCATTTGGCTCTTTAACTGGAAATGGTTTTTTTAGTAATATTGGTCCTATTATTCCAATTAAGATGTCATTTTTGGGCCAAGTAAGTAGTAGCTTGAAAACAAAAGTTACCAGTTATGGAATTAATAATTTATTTCTAGAAGTATATGTTCATGTCGAGGTTAAAGAAAGAATTTCTTTGCCAAAGTCTTCTGATGATGTAACTATTGAAATTGATGCACCATTAAGTATTAAAATTATTTCTGGTGTTGTCCCTGAGTATTATGGTGGAATTATAGACAAAAATTCTCAAACAACCTTTTTTCCTGAGATGAATTAGTGTTTGTGATATAATTAAATTTAGAGGTGGTAAGTAATGAAACAATATGAATTTAATGGTAAATTTTATGAACTTGTTTTTGATGAAAATTGTTTTGATTATGATAATATAAAAACTTATATTACAGATTATTTTAATAATTTTGATTATATTTTTGGCGATTTTTCTAGTGATAAAGTAAGGTTGAAAGGTTTTTATGACTCTAAACATAAAAATGTTAAGAATTATAACGATATTCAGTTTTTAGAAAATTATAGAAAAGAATATTGTAATTATGGAGCTAAGACATTTTTATTGAAAAAAGTTCGTGAATTTTTAGACTAAATGCAGGTTTATGAAGAAACATTTAATTTACAAGACTTATTGCTGCTTTGGAATATA
>CALVTC010000004.1 GCA_944359885.1 uncultured Bacilli bacterium
TAATACTTCGCAGATACCGACGTGTATAGTGGACTTTCACCACCTAGCTATATGCCATGCCCGGCACACAAGAAAAAGAAGCAAACAATTAATTTGCTTCATCTAATTCTTTTAATAACTCTGCTTTACTCATTTTAGAGTAACCTTTAATACCTTTTTCTTTCGCAATTTCTTTCAATTTAGTAACTGACATTTTTTCATAATTATCTTCATCATCATCTTCTGGCATCTTACCATTTTTTACTAAATAATCGATTTGCTCTTTTGTTAAAGTTTCATACTCTAATAATGCATTTGCAATTAAATCTAGTAAATCTCTATTTTTTTGAATAATTTCTTTTGCTTTTTTATGACAATTATCTATAATTTTTCTCATTTCGGTATCAATTTCATTTGCTACTTCATTAGAAAAATGTTGTGGTTTATTATAATCTCTTCCTAAAAATACACTACCACTTTGTTGTTCAAATTGAAGAGGTCCCAAATCACTCATACCATATTCAGTAACCATGGCACGAGCAATTTTAGTAGCTTTTTCAAAGTCATTATGAGCACCAGTAGTAATTTCACCAAACACAATTTCTTCAGCAGAACGTCCACCTAAAAGACCAGTAATTTCTTCCAACAAATCTGTCTTAGTAGAACATAACTTTTCTTCACTTGGAACCATCATATTATATCCACCAGCAGATCCTCTTGGAATAATCGTAACTTTTTGGACATCATTAGCATTATCCAATTTTAATCCAATAACTGCATGCCCAGCTTCATGGAAAGCAACCAACTTACGATCATTTTCACTATATTTATGAGATGTTTTGGCAGGTCCCATTAAAACACGATCTGTTGCTTCATCAATCTCACTCATCGTAATTTTATCTTTATTACGGCGAACCGCAAGTAACGCTGCTTCATTAAGTAAATTTTCAAGATCAGCACCACTAAATCCTGGAGTACGTTTTGCCAAATTACTTAAAGTAACATTATCAGCTAAAACTTTATTTTTAGCATGAACAGCTAAAATTTCTTCACGTCCTTTAACATCAGGTAAATTAACAGTTACTTGTCTATCAAAACGCCCTGGACGAAGTAAGGCAGGGTCCAATACATCTGGACGGTTTGTTGCAGCAATAATAATAATACCTTCATTAGCTCCAAATCCATCCATTTCAGTAAGTAATTGGTTTAAAGTCTGTTCACGTTCATCATGACCTCCACCTAAACCAGTTCCACGTTGACGACCAACAGCATCAATTTCATCAATAAATATTAAACATGGCGCATTTCTTTTTGCTTGTTGAAACATATCACGAACACGACTAGCTCCAACACCAACGAATAACTCAACAAAGTCAGATCCACTTATAAAATAGAACGGAACATTAGCTTCTCCTGCAACAGCCTTTGCAAGCAATGTTTTACCAGTTCCTGGAGGACCAAATAATAACACACCTTTAGGAATTCTAGCACCAAGTTTTTGGAATTTCTTAGGATTCTTTAAGAAATCAATTAATTCCTTTACTTCTTCTTTTTCCTCTTTTAATCCAGCAACATCCTTAAATGTTACTTTATTAGCATCAGTATTTAATCTTGCTTTACTCTTTCCAAAGTCCATCGAACTCTTATTTCCAGCCATTTGACGACTAAAGAAGAAGAAAGCAAAACCAATTAATAATACAAATGGTAATACATTAATAACCAATAACCAGAATGAAGAAGAATCAGGATCAGCTTCTGCCTCTAACTTAAAATTCTGTGTCTCGCTTGCATTAACAATCTTTTTCATAACTTCATCACTAAGTGGTAACCGAGCAAAGAATGTTTCGTTATTTTCATAACCTTTTAAACTACCCCTTACTTCATAAGTATAAGCACTACCTCTAGCAGTTACTTCTACTTCTTTTATGTTACCATCATTTAATTCTGTCATGAATTCATTATACGTTAATACATTAACATTATTATTCATAACATTAACAACATAAAAAACACCAAGCATAATTAATGCCAAAAATAAATATGGTAATAGTCCTTTTTTTATTGTCTTTTTATCAATAGTTTTATTCACAACTTTTCCTCCTTAACTATATCTTAATATTATATCATACTTTTCTGATTTTTTCTTATCATATTTAGATTTTTTAAGTCCTGGAAGCCAAACAATAACACCTTTAGCATCCACAACAACTGGCCACAAATCGCGTTCACTTAACTTTACTTTTTTATCAATAAAAATATCTTTTATCTTCTTTGTTCCATTTCCTTTTACTGCCATACGATCACCAAATCTACGAGTTCTCACAGTAAGAGGAAGACTAATATCAGAACTAAGTAAACGACAAGTATCATTTCCAGTACCAACAAGATCTTCTACTTGTTCAATTACATGATGATTAGGAAGTTCTACATATTTAGAAAGTTCTACTTCATAAGTTGTAATTTCCGTAGTAACTTTTTTCAATTCTAATTCTTGATAAGTTTTTGTCGCAATGACTTCGTTTGGTAAATTAACGAAGGCATTCGCTCTATTACTATATATTAAATTTAATAAAAGTTCAATATGTTTATCATTAATTAAAATTAAATCATCTTGATAATACTCATTCATCATATAATATAATACTTCTTTTTGAATAAATGGATCTAATAATTTAAAAGAGGAAATATCTAAAACATCTTTGTGAATAACTTTTTTTATTGCTTTATCTCTTTCATGTTCAATAAATTGATTAGCATCATTTAAAACCATACTAAATTTTAAATATTTTAAATGAATATGTGAATCTTCCTCTTTCAAAAAAGGTAAGATATATTTGCGATATCGATTTCTAGTATATTTATCTTTTGCATTAGAATCATCTATATAATACATAATATGATTCTCTTTATCATAATCTTCTAATTCTTTTTTCGTATAAACTAGAAGTGGTCTAACAATTTGATAATCACCCATATCTACTACTTTTTTAAATCCACTATATCCGTTCAAATTAGATCCCCTAGTAATTCTCATCAATATAGTCTCAATTAAATCATCGCCATGATGAGCAGTCATAAGATAATTAGCATTATATTTATGAACTACTTTTCCAAAGAAATCATAACGTATATTTCTTGCTTCGTTATGAAAATTATCATCACCATATTCTGTAATTGTCATACATTCAAACATAATTTGATGTCTTTTACAATAATTTTTTAAATACTCTTCTTCTTGAACACTTTGTGCTCGTAAGTTATGATTGACATGAGCAACGATCAGCTGTAAAGAATATTTTGGCCGAATTCTTTGCAACATATCTACAAGTGCCATAGAATCTGGTCCTGAAGAGCACCCAATGACAATCACATCGTTTTTATGAAAAGTAAAATTATCTTCAATTGAAATCATAATACACCTCCCTATACGGATTTCAGAAAAAAAGAAAACCCCCTTTACTCCTCAGGAATTTTCAAAATAAACTCTCCATCTTTAGAATAAAGATACTTCTCTCTTGCATATCTAGCAATATAATCAGGATCTTGTAATTTATTAGCATCCACTTTTAACTGTTTCTCTTTATTTTTTAAAGAGATAAGCTCTTGTTCTAACTGATCTTTTTCTTGATATTTATCATAAATTTCTATCCAGTATTTACCAATTGTAAAAGTAGTAGCAACAATGACAATAACAGAAGAAAGTCCTAAAAAAAGCATTCTACGCCTACGTTTTGTCTTTGATTTTGTCTTTGCCATAATATCACCTACTCTTTCACTATAAATTATAGACCAGTTTAAAGTATAGAGCAATATTCCAAAAAAAAAAAGAGAAATTTGACACTATTTTTTACGTATTTTTTTTAATATAGGAAAACTTATATAAAACCCTAAAAAAATCATAAAGTAAAAATAAATATGAATTCTTCCATCATTAATAATTCTCAAAATCAAAAAATATAATAGCGCCATATCTAGCAAAAAAATCATTGTAAAAAATATTTGTATCCATTTTCTCTTATCAAATAAAATTTGATAATGAAAATTAATAAGAAAAGAAAATAGTATTCCGTAAAAAAAAGAAAAAAGTAAAGAAAATATCTGTATTTTTAAATTCATTATTTAAACAACCGATTAAATATACTATTTTCTTTATCTTTTTTCATATCTTCTACATAAGTCATACTATGGATAAGTCCTTTAATAGAAACATTGCCTTGCATGGTATCCAATTTAATCAATTCTAATCCTTCCCCTTTAATCATTAAAAATCCCATGATGGTATCTAAAAGAAATTGTTCACTATCAAAGTTTTCTATTTTTTTTACACCAGTAATTACTAAGTTCTTTCTTTCTAAAAGACTAATTCCATGATTATAATTATTAATAGTATCTTGTTTATCCATAATTATCCTCCTGATAAAGATTATGCAAATAAAAAATATTTATGCAAAAAAAAGACGCTTACGCATCTTTTCCTTCATCCTCAGTTGGATCTTCTGCTTTCTCATAAGCATCTAAAATTGCTTCTTCAAACATTGCTCTAACTTCTGGATTGATAGGATGAGCAACATCACGATAACCACCCGTAGCTGTCTTTCGGCTAGGCATTGCTATGAATAGTCCGTTGTCTCCTTCAATAATTCGAATATCATGTACTGCAAAACTATCATCTAATAATACGGAAGCAATACCCTTCATACGAGACCCTTCCTTATTAATCTTGCGTACATTTACAGATGTAATTTTCATGTAATATTCCTCCCTCTTAAAGTATTACACTTTATACCCTAATTCTATAATAATTATAAGAAAATTGCAATATTTTTTGTATCTTAGAAGGAGTTTATCGTAAAATTTCTAAACTTTGCGTCAAAATATCACTATAACTAAAAGTTTTTATCTTCTTATTATCTAATAAAATAGTAAAAATAGCTGGATATAAATCAGTAATAACACCTTGGAATTCATCAATTTGATTTCTTGTTCCATGGAACCGGAAAGAACATTCTATTCCTTGGTTTTCTTTTACTACTTTTTTTATATTCTCAATCATCATCTTGGATACCCCACATACATAGTTCCATTTGTAATGATTCCTCCCATACCATCTTTACCATATTTTGTTTTTTCTAAAATAGTAAGCAAATCAATACTTTTATTACGATCTGATAACGCAAGAGATGTTGCTAGAATTGCCGGATCTAATGCATGAATATTAATTCTCTTTGGACTAGATGCAAAATTGGCACCAGCTTTAATTAATTCCTCATAATTAGATTGACAAGCACCAGCAATAATAATTAACTTATCTTGACTCTTTTCATATTTCCTAGCTTCTTTTACAGTTTCAATAAAATTAAGTGAATTTTGATAATCACCACGATTTTTCTTTAAATAAGCATCATGACCTGTAATAACCACGATATCTGGTTGAAATTCCTTCAATAAATCATAAATTTTATATGGCATATCTATCTCTGAAATTGTAAGTCCATTTGCTTTAACACTCATTTCTTGATAAAACTTCATACATCGTTTTAAATAATCACTATCTCCATCAATATGTAATATTTTTCCAGGTAAATAAAAATATTGACTACGATCCATTTGTAACTCTCTTAAATTTTTCTCTAATATTTGCTGATCAGTATCTACAGGAAGACTCGCTTTTACTAAATCCGATAAATCACTATCAGCATAAAGTCTCAAATCAACCCCTTTTAAAAGTGCAACCGTTCCCTCTACAGAAACAATTTTAAAAATAATATCATGATTATGAGAAATCCTAGTAACTAAATCACCTTCTCGAAAATTCATAACATTCCTCCCATAAATTTTATGAACAAAAAAAAGAAATATTCACAAAACTAATGCATTCGCAAGTTCTACAAATATTTCAACCGATAATTGTTCGGCACGAACAGTCAAATCAAAACCATACTGTCTTAAAACCGAAAGAATGATATCTAAGTCATACTTTTTTAAATTGTTTCGAATATTCTTCCTTTTAAACTGAAAACTATCTTTAACTAATTGAAAAAACAATTTTTGATCTTTTAGTGGTAATAACTTCTCTTTTTTCGTAAAAGAAATAACAACACTATCTACATTAGGTTCAGGAACAAATTCCTTTCTAGATACTGAAAATTCCTTTTTTACATCATAAAAATAAGATAAAAATACACTAATAGAACCATATTCTCTACTGCCAGGTTTTGCACAAAAACGAATACCAACTTCTTTTTGAACCATCATACAGATTTTCTTAAAATTCAATTGACTATCAATAAGCTTCATAATAATAGGTGTCGTTATATAATAAGGAACATTACTAACAAAATAAAGATTTTGATATGAAAAAGAAGCAACATCCTCAGAAATATTACTATCTAGAAAATCTTGAAACAAAACAACAACATTAGAAAACCCTTCTAACTTTTGAGCTAATTCTTCTTTCAAATCGAAATCTACCTCGTAAGCCAAAACAACAAGAGCTCGTTTTGCAAGTTCCCGTGTAAGTATCGCTCCACCTGGACCAACTTCAATTACCAAATCATTTTTATTAATTGGACAAGTAGAAACAATCCTTTCTACAACAGCACGCCTCTTTAAAAAATTTTGACCAAATTTCTTTTTAAACTTTACATTATAATGTTCCACAAATATCACCACATAAAATATATCATAAGAACAAAAAGAAGACAATGAACTAAATAATTTCAAGGTCTTCTTCTAACTTTTCAATTTCCTCATTTTCTTTTTTCTTTTTGGCATTGAAAATCATTTTACGTACTCTTACAACTTCCGTCATTACCAAATACAAAATTGGAAGTGCAATACATAAAATCCATCCAAAATAAGTAGATAAAAATTGCCGAACATAACCTAACATAGGAATACGAAATAATACTTTTCCATACACATTATCTTCATTAACTAAAACAGCATCACTAACATTATTATTATCACCTTTCGTACGGAATAATAAATCACCATCTTCAGATTTTTCAATACCAACAATACGATGAGTAATTACCTTACCACTATAGTAAGAATCAGTTGCTAAATAACTGATAATATCCCCTTGTTTTAAATCCTCTGGATCACTTCTTGCAATAATAATAGCATCTTCTACATTAATTGTTGGAACCATACTAGGACTAACAATAATATAAGCATCAAATAAAGGTGGTTTATCTTCACCAGAGTGGATATTATATAATAAATCTACAAAATAAAAAATAAATAAGAAAAAAATAATAACTAACAAAAGAAAGATAACATATAGGACTACCTTAGTAAAAAAATGGAAAAAGAATTGAATAACTTCCATTACTGAAACAACATCATCATGATTCGTATCAAAATATTGTTTCATATGAGCCCCTCCTATCTATCATCATAAACATGATATCACGAAGAATCAAAAAAAACTAGGTTTACATCGAAAAAAAAGAGGAGTTTACATCCCTCTAAATTACTTTAGCAGTAACATTCAAATGAATTTGAAATTGCCTACTAACAGAATCGATAATAGTATTTTCATATACCCAAAACCTTAATCGAAAAGACTCTGTAAATTCTTGACTTTGATTACTAGAATTAGAAAATGATCCAGAATATAAAATCATGCTTCCTTTTTTACTACCTAAAAAGCTAGTACTTTCTAACGGAGTAAATGGTTGTGGATCTTTGGTAATAGGAGTATCTTCATACCCAGACTTACCAAACTTTTGTAAATAAATACGAACAGAATCATTATCCAACATTACTTGATTAGTTAAATTTTTTTCTGCAGATATTTCATAATTAATAGTAGTATTAGGAGATAAATTTGTTTTGACAGTAAAATCATAAACATTACCTTGACCAGCCAAATTCTTTCCCTCTATATCTGAAATAGGCATAACGTTAGTCATAGAAATTGAATCATTTCCATTTTCTAAAACCAAAGAAATTGTTCCAGTAGATAATCCATTTGCTTTAGAATCTATAAAATCCATAGTAAGTGCAGCATAAGAAATACCAACAAAAACAATAATTAAAATTGCAATACTAATAACAGATAAAATTATTTTTTTAGACTCAGATTGAATCATATAAACCCTCCACTATGATAAAATTATCATACCATACAATAAAGAGCGAAGCAAACGCAATATTTCATACTTTACAGTTCATTCTTTTTCATAAATAAGTAATTGAAGCTTTATATACACTCTCCACATTTTTTCAAATAGATAATTATCCGAAAAAAAAGACTTATCTCTAAGTCTATTGTGCTTTACCATATACTTTTACTTCAACTGTATAACTGGCATTAGGATCCGCAATAACTGCTCCCTCTCTTATCCATAACCTTAAGCGATAATTATCTACTCTAGAAGAAGATAAAGAAACTTGGCCCAATACCATAGAACCAGATGGACTTCCTAAATCTGACTTTTTACTAATCGGAGTAAATGCCAAAGGTTCCTCCACTTTAGCATAACTACCACTACTTTGCCTTTCCAAATACACAACAATATCATTATCTGAAATGGTAGAACTATCATCTTTAATTAAAGCAATTTCATATTGAATAGCTGTATCATCTTCTACTTCTGAAGAAACAGAAAAATCAAAATAACTACCTTCATCTCTTAATTCTTTTCCGCTGTCATTAGACATAGGAGTTAAGTTAGTTAGTGTAAACTGATTTGTTTCTGTTTTATAATTCATAGAAACAACACCAGTCTTAACAACTTCTTCTACATTATCACTTTGTCCCCGAAAAAACATCACAAAAGCAAAAGCAACAATTGCAATTAATAAAATGCTAATACCTAATACAATAAAAACAAGATTTCTAGTTTTATGACTCTCTTCCATAATATCTCCTTTAATCTATCACTTTAACATAAAGTATTCCTTCAAAATTACGCGTCTTTGTAGTAATAGGGTAAGTATCTTTTAACCATACACGTAACTTAAAATTTTTTACTTCATCTTTCTTTAATATTCCCGAATAAATCCTTTTGCTACCTGGATCACTATTCGCAACTTTTAAGCTTTGATAAGTTGGCACACTATTTCCTTGATATCCATCTAATGCTAAGTCTGTTTTTCCATCTGTTAAATATACTTTTACATAATCACTAGGAAGATTAGAATTTTCCTCTACTTCTTTTAAATAAATTTCATAGGTAACAGAGTCCACTCTCTCCATGTTAGAAGAAATACTAAACTCCATATACCCATATTTTTTTTGATCAGCAGTAAAAGATAACTGTTTACCTACCGCATCAGTAACAGGCATAGAACTATCCACCGTCAAAGAAGAATTTGGTGAATAAGATACTAATATAGTTGCATTACTGACAGTATCATCACTACGATATAAAAAATAACAAAAAACGAAAAGAAATACTGTCAAAAGAAAAAAAGCAATAATCATAAATCGTGTATAACTGTATTTTTTCTTCATAAACAAAAACCCCTATTCTATATTAAGAATACACTAATTTTTCTAATTTTTCAACCTAATATAGATGAAAAACTGATTTTGCTGTAGTTGTAGTAACCATCTCAACATCCTGTAAAGAAACATTTTTATGCTCTGCAATACTAGAAGCAATTAGTGGAATATATTTAGAACTATTTTTTTGTCCACGATAAGGAGTAGGTGTTAAATAAGGACTATCCGTTTCTAATACAATTTTTTCTAAAGGAATCTTTTCCACAACAGAACCAAGTTTACTATTTTTAAAAGTAACTACTCCACCGATTCCTAAAACAAACCCTAATTGAATGTATTCTCTTGCAGTCTCTAAACTACCACTAAAACAATGAATTACTCCTGAGGCAGAATATTTCTTTAATAAAGTAATGGTATCTAGTGTTGCATCACGACTATGAATAACAACAGGTAAATGATATTCTAAAGCGATTTTTAACTGCTTTTCAAATAAAGAAATCTGTCTTTCTCTATTTTTTGTTCCATAATGATAATCAAGACCAATCTCTCCAATACCAACAACATGCCTAGATTTTATTTGTTGCCTCAATAATTCTAAATCCTCATCTTTTATAATATCCGCTTCTGATGGATGATAACCAATGGTAACATAAACATCTGAATATAATTTCCCATATTCTAAAGACTCCAAAATACTATCTTTTGTACAACCAGAAATAATAATAGGACTAACATTTGCTTTCCTATTTTCTAACAAAACTTCATCTATATTTTCATAATCTTCTTTCGATAAATGACAATGTGTATCAATAAACATAACTAATTCCTCCAAAATAAAAATATCACATTAATGATATTTTTTCCACCGACAATATTTAATACGAAAATAACAAAGAATCATAAAAACAAAATATCCGATATCTAAAAGATTCTTTGTTACACTGATGTAAATAAGCAAGAAAAATACTCCCAAAAGACAAATCAACTCCACTGTAAAGAACTGCATAATATTTTTTGACATAATTTTTCCCTTTCTTACAGCAACTACTCTTCCACTATAACACAACAAAAAAAAGAAAGACACAAATTGACGCTTTCTTTTAAAAAATTGACATTCTATTTTACATGTTCCTTGAAAAATTCTTCTCGATTAATACGCTGAAATAATACAGAAGGTGTATTTAAATGATATTGATTTTTAGAATTATAAAGAATACTCTTATCTTCAATATTAAGCTGTCTCATAATCTCTTTACTAGTACCAGGCATAAATGGTTCTAAATATAAGCTACAAATACGAATGGACTCTAGCAAATGATAGATAACATTCTGTAAACGATCTTTTTTATCTTCTTCTTTTGCCAATATCCAAGGTGTTGTCTCGTCAATATATTTATTTGTAAAACGTAAAACATTAAATATCTCTGTAATAGCATCACTAATTTGTAAATGATCCATTTTCTCATCAACTAATGTTTCCAACTCTACTAATTTATTTTCAAGTTCCAAATCAATATCTTCTACTTTATCTGTACTAGTTAAATTACCATCAAAATATTTATTTCCCATAGAAATAGAACGTTGTACTAAGTTTCCTAAAACATTAGCAAGTTCACCATTAATATGATCAATAAGTAAATCATAAGTAATATTACCATCACTAGAAAAAGGGATTTCATGAAGTAAATAGTAACGAACGGCATCAACACCAAAACTATCGACCAATTCATCTGCATAAATGACATTACCTTTAGACTTACTCATCTTATCATTATTCATAAGTAACCATGGATGTCCAAAAATCTTTTTTGGAAGTGGAAGATTAAGTGACCATAAAAAGCAAGGCCAATAAATAGAATGAAACCGTACAATATCTTTTCCAATAACTTGTAAATCTGCCGGCCATAATTTCTTAAACTCTCCAGTTACTTCATCTACATCATACCCAATATTAGTAATATAATTCGTCAAAGCATCAAGCCATACATAAATAACATGCTTTTCATCGAAATCAACAGGAATTCCCCATTTAAAAGAAGTACGTGATACACATAAATCTTGAAGTCCAGGTTTAATAAAATTATTTAACATTTCATTCTTTCTAGATACTGGTTGAATAAAATCAGGATGACTATCAATATACTCTTCTAACTGTTTTTGATATTTACTTAATCGAAAGAAATATGCTTCTTCTGTTGTTTCCTTAACTTCTCTACCGCAATCAGGACATTTACCATCAACAAGTTGAGATTCTGTCCAAAATGACTCACATGGAGTACAATAAAGTCCCGAATACTCTCCTTTATAAATATCTCCTTGATCATACATTTTTTTAAAAATATGTTGAACCACTTTTTTGTGATGAGGATCAGTAGTTCTAACAAATCTATCATAACTAGTATTCATTAAATCCCAAATTCTCTTTACTTCGCTTGCTTGTTGATCTACAAATTCTTGAGGACTAACACCGACAGCAGTCGCTTTCTCCTCTATTTTTTGACCATGCTCATCTGTACCAGTTTGGAAATAAACATCATATCCTTTAAACCTCTTATATCTTGCAATAGCATCTGCCAAAACGATTTCATAGGTATTCCCAATATGAGGTTTACCAGATGTATAAGCTATTGCTGTTGTTAAATAAAACTTTCCTTTCATATTATCCCTCCTCAATAAAAAAACTATTATAAACATAAGGACGAAATTTCGCGGTACCACCTTACTTTATAATAGAAACTACTATACACTCAAATAGTTAACGCCTATCTACGACTACACCTACATATCGATGCAATAGTTCAGAAGCCATACCTTATAAAAAGTTTAGTTCCTTTTTCACCAACCGGAATCTCTTCTCTAACCAAAATTATAAGGCTCTTCCTCATCACAATCAACTGGGTAGAGTATATCATAAAAAAAATTATTCTTCAATATGTTTTCCTAAAAATTTAGATACAACATCCGCCATTTTTTCTTCCACTTGACCAATATTTTGTTCAGAAAGAATTAATACTAGACCAATCGCATCCCCATTCATAATAACAGGAGAAATAACATAAGCATATTTTTCTGATACAGAATCAATAAGTTCAATATCATGTAAACCGTGTTCCGTAACATTTTCTCTTTCTTTCATAACTGACTCTAAATATTTAGAAATTGGTTTATTCATATATTTTTTTCTTAAATTACCACTACCAGCAATAAAATTATCTCTATCTGTAATAAATACATTTTGTCCAGTAACAGTATTGACAATATCCACTAACTGTTTAGAAATTTCATCCATATCTGTCATCTTAGAAAACTTTTTTAAAGCAATCATTTCACGATCAACAAAAATTTCCAAGGACTCCCCATCTCTAATTCTCAGAGTACGGCGAATTTCTTTTGGAATAACAATTCTTCCTAAATCATCTACTCTTCTTACAACACCTGTTGATTTCATATAATTATTCCTCACTTTCCCATACTACTATTGTTTCTATTTTTTTTAAATTTATACCGCTTTTCATATTTTATTATAAACAATATTCCCAAATTTTCCCTTGGTAAATATTTCCATATAACAAAAGGCCACAAAAAAAGAAGGCATATAAAATTACCTTCTTAATCAGATTTTTTATTTTCGTTTAATAAATAAGAGTTCATTTTAGTAAATAAAAACCTTTCACCCTGTTCTCTTATACCATTAATTAATGTTGTATCTTTCACAATTGTTTTAAAATCAACACTCTCCAAAAGCTGTTTAACATACATTGATCGAACAAATTTAATCATTTCATTAGAAAGTGTGTTCATTAATTTATCATCCATATTACCTGTAAATAATAGATTTACATTTTTGACAATTTTTTTCTCAATTGCATCACTAATATCACTCTTCATCGTTTTCTTTAATTTTCTATTTAATGGTATAAAATCTTTCTTATTAAACTTAATAACGTCATTTTCTTTTTTAGGAGAAAATGCAAGAATAATTTTCTCTAGTTCTTCCATTCTTAATTTTTTCCAGTCAGGAAGTTTTTTGATTACTCTATTACGGTAATCTTCTAACATCTTATCTAGCGCTTCCGTTTGAATAACAGTCTTATATCTTTTGGCCAAATCTAAAAACTTACAACGAATAATATCCATGGAATCTAGCGGTGGCTTTTTTAATAAAGATAAAATATCATCATCAAACAAACCAGTAGTATTATTTTTTAATATTTCTGTTACTGCACTTTTATAATTTTCAAAATGTTTTCTTTTAAAATCTTCAATCATCTCTTGATCCATACTACCACATCCTAGCATTGTAAGTGTAACAAAACAAACTTCATCTCGTCAAGGTCATGACAAAAATTTATGATAAATTAAATCTAACAAAGCTGTTAAATAAAAAATGGGATGCTTTTCTAATTTTATAATATCTAAAATAATAACCAAATTAGACCCACGACTCAAAAAACGAAAAGAAGGACTAATATCATAAGAATCTATAAACAATTCATCAACTTTTATCTTAGATACTACATGTTCTGGAAATACAAGTTCAATAGAATTTTTTGTTTGAGAAACACGTTTGATGCCAACCATAGAAGCTAATTTTTCAAACCACTCTTCATACATATAAACAAGCATATCCTGAGAAATTTTACCAAATCTATCTTCTAATTCTGCTTTTACCTCTTCTAATTTTTCTTTTGAATTTATCTCATTAATTTTACGATGAATTTCAATCTTTAAATCATCTTCTACAACATAACTATCATCAATATGAGTACTAACATTTAATAATGGTTTAGTATCTTCTTCATCATCTTCAACAGGTAAAGTAATATTCTTCTTTCGTGCCACTTCTTCATTCAACAATCGTAAATATAAATCTATTCCAACAGAATCTATAAATCCAGCTTGTTCACTTCCTAAAATATCTCCTGCGCCACGAATAGACAAATCACGTGTCGCAATACTAAAACCACTTCCAAGCGCTGTAAATTCTTTAATTACATTAAGTCTTTTTACAGCAGACTCGGTTAAAACTTTAGCCGGATGATACATAAGATAAGCATAAGCAAACTTATCACTTCGCCCCACACGTCCACGTATTTGATATAACTGACTAAGACCAAAATGATCAGCATTCATAATAATTAAAGTATTAACATTAGGAATATCTATACCAGTTTCAATAATTGTAGTACATATCAAAATATCATATTCATGATTTACAAAAGCCAAAATACGACTTTCCAAATCATTTTTATTCATCTGACCATGTGCAGTAACAATTCTAGCACTAGGAACTAAATTCTGAACTCTAAACATCTCTTCTTCCATAGATTCAACTTTATTATATAAAATAAATACTTGTCCATCACGAGATAACTCCTTATAAATAGCATCTTTTAAGATTTGATTATTCTCTTCAATAACATAAGTCTGTACCGGATAACGATTAATAGGAGGAGTTTCTATAAGGGACAAACTACGAATACCTACTAAAGACATCTGTAAAGTTCTAGGAATAGGGGTCGCTGTTAATGTTAAAACATCCACATTACTCTTATATCGTTTAATCTTTTCTTTATGAGTAACACCAAAACGTTGTTCTTCATCAATAATCAAAAGCCCTAAATTTTTAGGTTTAATATCATCACTTAACAACCGATGAGTTCCAAAAACCAAATCAATAGTACCATTACGAATACCCTCAACTATTCTTTTAACCTCTTTTGCTGAAGTAAAACGATTAAGTAAAGCAATAGATACAGGATAGTTTTTAAATCTTGAAATTGCATTTTCATAATGCTGATTAGAAAGTATCGTAGTAGGACATAAGAAAAGCACTTGTTTAGAATCCAATATAGCTTTAAATGCTGCAACAAAAGCAACTTCTGTCTTACCAAAACCAACATCACCACATAATAATCGATCCATAGGAACTGGTTTTTCCATATCTTCTTTAATCTGAGCAATAGCTCTTTTTTGATCTGGTGTCAACTCATAAGGAAACTCAGCTTCAAAATCTCGCATCATATCGCAATCAGGAGAAAAAGCAAATCCTTTTCTAGCTTCACGTTCAGCATACAATTGAAGTAAATCATCGGCCATATCTTGTACTTTTTTCTTAACTCTATTCTTTGTTTTTTGCCATTCAGTACCACCAAGTTTATTGACTTTAGGAGCGTAACCCTCTTTACCAGTATATTTACTAAGTAAATCAATTTTTTCAACAGGAATATATAATTTATCTTGTCCCTGATATAAAACTTCCAAATAATCTTTAACAATTCCAGAAAAGCTAAGCGTTTTAATACCATTATACACACCTATACCATGAACATTATGAACAACATAATCTCCAACTTCTAGCTTATTAATATCAGAAATAGTAGCAGAATATTTAAATTTGGTACGATACCTCTTCTGCTTCTCTTTTACAATAAAAAGTTCATTGGCAGTAAGGAAAACATAATTCTGATAAATAAAACCACGTCCAATAGGTTGCGCTACTAAATTAACTTCATTTGGTATAATATGATTAAAATCTGTCTCCACCACTTTCATATTTAAAAATTTCATAACACTAAAAAATTGGTACTTTTTTAAACATAAAATAACAGTATTTCCATCTTGAATATGTTTACGAATAAACTGATTAATTACATCTGGATTTTCATTAAAATTATTAATAGTATGAACAGAAAAATCAGAAACATTAGTAGAAAGATAATGATCAATATTCATATAATAAACGGGATAACTTGGAGTAATTTCATCAAAATCAAACATATATTTACCGGAAAAATCAGTATCTTTCGTACTTTGATAAGTAAAAACATCATCCATAATTTGATGAAAACTAACTTTTAATTGTTCATAATCTTTAAAAAAAGTAATAGATGGTTCAAGAAAATCATTAATAGAAGAAACTTTCTCATACATAGGTAAATAC
This sequence comes from uncultured Bacilli bacterium, assembly GCA_944359885.1. Lineage (GTDB taxonomy): Bacteria > Bacillota_I > Bacilli_A > RF39 > UBA660 > Faecimonas. Next base: position 16,380 of record CALVTC010000004.1, read on the forward strand.
TTTTGTTTAAATAACTTATCTTCATCCACTTTCTTAGTAGTCAAAAACTCACAGCAGGGACGAATTAGCACAGAAGATAAATTAGATAATGACTTCTGAGTATCACAATCGAAATAACGAATAGATTCTATTTCATCATCAAAAAATTCAATACGAACAGGCATATCACTTTCCACAGGATAAATATCAATAATAAATCCTCTAACAGCAACTTCTCCGGTTTTATTCACAATAGTATCTCTAACATACCCTGTTTGAATTAATTTTTCCACCAATTCTTGTGGATAAATACTATCACCAACAGACAAATGAATAAATGATTGTTGATAATTTTTCTTTAAAGGTAAAAACCTTAGATATCCCATTAGATTAGCAATTACAATAGATGGTTTTTCTAACACTCTATTCATAGTTTCTAATCGATTATACTGAAGTTCCGGACTAACTGCCAATGCTTCACTCGTCAAAAAATCATCCATTGGAAACAAATAAACATCATCCGTATAATTTAATAAAGAAGAATACAACTGATTTGCTTCATATAAAGTATTAACAACAACCAGAATATTTTTATCCTGATTCTTTAAAGTAGAATATAATAAGACACAAAAAAACTCATCGGTAATACCAGTAATACCCATGCCTTTTTTTAACTCTATATTTCCTAACTCTTGAAAAATATTCATAAAATCACCTATTTTTTCGATTATATTGATTCATTAAAGATAAAAAATCTAACCGAAAGTAATCATCCATAACAGAGACTAACTGCAAAAACAAAGATTGTAAAGCATCTGTTTCCTCCTTAGAAAATTTTCCAAGTACATAATCTTTAACATCCTTGGACTTATCTTTAGAAATACCTATTTTTAATCTCTTGTATTCTTGATTATGAAGACAAGCTTCAATATTACGTAATCCATTATGTCCACCACAAGAGCCTTTATCTTTTAACTTGAAATTTCCAACATGTAAATCCAAATCGTCAGAAATAATCAAAATATCATTCATACCGATTTTAAAAAAACGAACAAATTGTTCTACCACTGTTCCAGACAAATTCATATAAGCCTGCGGTTTAAGAAATAGTACTTTTTCACCAGATAAAAAAACTTCACAATAAAGTCCTTGAAACTTACTTTTCCACGTAACATTCATATTTTTCTTCTTTAAATAAAAATCTATAAAAGAAAAACCAATATTATGTCTAGTACCTTCATACTCCTTACCAGGATTTCCAAGACCTACAACTAACTTCATTATATCACCCCTACTAAATTATTTCCCGGGAAATAATTATTGCTTTTGATCATGATATTCCTTATAAATGATTGATTTCGCAACACCACGTTCTCTAGCAACTAATTTAATAGCTTCCATTTCAGACATACCATCCTCTAGATAAAGCTTAACATGTTCTAATACAGATAAATCAGAATAATCAACTTCATCATGACAACCATCAACGATTAAAACAAATTCACCTTTCAAAGAATCAACAATAGCAAGAAGCTCCTGTATTGTACCACGACAAATTTCTTCATGCAACTTAGAAATTTCTCGATGAATACTAATATTACGATTACCAAAAATCTCTAACATATACTCCAAAGTATTATGGATTCTATGTGGTGCCTCATAAAAAATCAAAGTATAAGGCAACTTTTTTAGACGCATTAATTCTCTTTTTATTTTAGATTCCTTGGTTTGCAAAAAACCATAAAATAAAAATGGAGAAGGAGCAATACCAGAAGAAGTTATTGCCGGCACAAACGCAGTAGCACCAGGTAAAGCAATAACATTAAAACAACTATCAATAACCGCTTTAGAAACAACATATCCTGGATCACTCACAACAGGAGAACCTTGATCAGTAATCAAGCCAACATTTTTTCCACTTTTCAATTGATCAATCACATATTCCTTAATCTTATCTTCATTATATTCATGACAACTAACCAATTTCTTTTTAATATCAAAATGCCTCAAAAGTTTAGTACTTTCTCTAGTATCCTCACACAAAATGAGATCAACCATTTCTAACGTCTTCAATGCTCTTATGGTAATATCATCTAAATTACCTATTGGTGTAGGTATCAAATATAAACTAGAACTTCCATCATAACTACTCTGTCTCACTCTCACTCACCTCTACTAAAAACTTTTCATATTCCATAGTCGGTAAACCACTCTCTTGATACATAATAAAAGGTTTATCAACCTTTAAACCAAGTCGACCATTTCGTGTTCCCTCAATCAAAACTAAGGTAGAAGGTTTATCTAATTTTTCATGAACAAATTGAACCCTTTTCGGTTCTATATGATACTTCCGAAAAAGAGTAAATATTTCTAATAATCATTCTGTACGATGAACCATAGCAAAATTCCCATTATTTTTCAATAATTTACTAGCAACCATAACAACTTCTTCTAAAGAAATCATGACCTCATGTCTTGCTATCATCTTTTCCTTACTATCGTTAAAAAAATTCTTTTCATTTACTTTGAAATATGGTGGATTACAAGTAATAACATCAAAACTTTCTATTGTAGCAGAATCAACATAATCCTTCATATCAGAACAAATAATAGATACTTGAGAATTCAAATGATTATACTGAATAGATTTCTGCGCCAAATCTACCAAAGATTTTTGAATTTCTAGACCAACAATATCTTTCTTTGTACGTAAAGATAAAATCAAAGGAATAACGCCATTACCAGTTCCTAAATCTAATATTTTTTTATCTCTTAAACGAAGTGTAACAAAATTTGCTAACATAACACTATCCAAAGAAAAAGAAAAAAAATCAGTATTTTGATAAATTTTTCTATTTTTATAGCCTAAAATATCATTAAGCACTTCCATGATAATCTTCCTTCTTTAATTCTACTGTACCCTTTTCCTTCAAATCCACTTGAAAAACGCCCTTAAAAACATCAATAGAAGTAACTTTACCAATTCCAGAAGGAGTCTCTACCATACTTCCCATCTTAGGAAATCCCTTTTTCAATTGTGTATAAAGTTCATTTTCATAGCCAAGACAGCATAATAATCTACCACATATACCATTAATTTTAGAAGGATTTAAGGCCAAGAATTGATTTTTTGCCATATTGATTGATACACTATTAAAATCAGTTAAAAATGTATGACAGCATAAAAACAGTCCACAAGGACCAAGTCCGCCTATCTTTTTTGCTTTATCACGGACACCTATCTGCCTAAGTTCAATACGAGTTTTATACTTTTGCGCTAACTTCTTTGCTAATTCTCTAAAATCAACTCTATTATCAGCAACAAAAGAAAATATCAACTGATTCTTATCTAATGTATAGTAACAATCCACAAAATTCATATTTAACCCTAAGTCCTTGCTATATTTTTTAGCAACTTCCAATGACTTATCAGCATTTTTTTGATTTTCAGCTAATATTTTTTTATCATCATCAGTTGCTTTTCGTATTACTTTCTTAATAGAATCAGGTAAATTTTCCTCTTTTTCCATATATGGTGCTTTTTTTACAATTCCCGAATGAATTCCAGACTCTGTTTCAACAACTACAACGTCATCAACAGCCAAATCAATTTCATTAGAATCATAATAATCTAAAATTTTCGTAACAGGAAACATAACTAACACTATATTTTTCATCTATTACACCTCCACAAAACGAGAGTAAATGGCATCTAACCACAATTTATAATTAATATTATACACTAATTTTGGCAATTCTTCTTCTATTATCGTAATATAAGATAATATTTTTTTATTATCTACATTACTTAAAAATTCAAATTGAGTAAGACTATCACCTCTAGCAGTTAATGACAAATACTGAATAAATATTTTCTCAATTAAAATAAAAGAATTCTTAGCAGTCTCTTTATCTGGTAAAATATGATCATAAATTTCTTTATAATAGATAAACAAATCTTCTCCCTTAATTAAATACTTTATAAATTGATTAATGCCATCATCAATCACTCCTATATCAGAAGTATCTAAAAGAGATAAAACCTGACATCGCGATAAAATAGTATCAAGTACCTGATAACGATTCTTAGTAATCAATACAGCAACAATATCCTCTTCTGGTTCTTCTAAAAACTTTAAGATAGTATTTGCAGAAGAAGGATTAAGCTTTTCAGCATCCTTAATAATATAAACACGTCTCTTACCAATTAATGACTTCTTTTGATATTCATCCTTTAAAGACAATAATTGTTTCTTCTTAATTTGAGCACCATCTGCCTCAATAATTTCCAAATCAGGGAAATTACCATCATCAATAAGTTTACAAGTATTACAACGATTACAATTTAATTGACTTGTAGATGCGACCTCTAAAGGACATAACATCATTTTAACAAACAACAAAATAAAAGGAAATTCTAATGAAAAATCTCCTATCTCAATCAAATATGAATGAGATAACTTATTAGTACCCATAATAGTATTAATATAATCAATAAACTTTTTTTGGACATAAGTTAACCCATTCATAATATCACCACTCACAAAACTAAAATTTTAAATAAAACCAAAGCAAACAATGCCGGTGCACCTAAAAAGGTAATAGATAACAACGTTATAAAATTAATTGGTAAAATCATATTAAAATTTACAGCAATTAAATTATAACCATATAAAAGAAACCCACTTATAATAATTCTTTTAACAAAAGCTACCATTTTTTTCATATTCGCATCTCCTTGATAAAAAATATGAAAAATTACAGCTTTTATTCTATTTCTTTTCTATCATTTAGAGCTCTCTCCAAAGTTAAACTATCAACATATTCCATATCTGCCCCCATAGGAACACCACTGGCAAGACGAGTTACGACAACTCCCATGCCATCTAAAACACGCTTAATATACAAAGAAGTAGTTTCTCCCTCAATACTTGGTTTAAAAGCAAAAATAACTTCCTTAAAGTTTTCTTGTTTAATTCGATCAATTAATTTATCTAAACCGATATCCTCCGGATTAACACCATCCAAAGGAGAAATCAAACCATCAAGGACATGATACATTCCATGAAACATCCCAAGTTTTTCAAATAAAAACACATTTTTGGTATCCTCTACAACACATAAAGTAGTCTTATCACGAGCAATATCCGAACAAATAAAACATAAATTCGTATCAGTATAAGTATTACAAATGGGACAAGGATGAATCTTTTTCTTTACTCCTAATAGGCTATCACAAAAAAGACTAACCTGTTCATCCTCTAAATCCAAAACAGAAAAAGCCAAACGTTCCGCCGTTTTTTCTCCAATACCAGGCAAATATTTAAAAGATTCAACTAAATTTTTTAAACTTTCTGGATACATAAAATCAACTAAAATAATCCTGGAATATTACCAAATTTTCCCATTTCTTTATCTGTTATATCATCTACTTTTTTATTTGCTTCATTGACTGCTACCAAAATCATATCTTCTAACATTTCCAAATCATCAGCATCCAAAGAATTTGATTTATCAATTTCAACTTTTACTACTTCTTTAGTACCTTTAACAGTAACTTTAACAAGAGAGCTCTCTCCTACAAATTCCATAGAATCAATCTTCTCTTTTGCACCCATCATATCCTTTTGTAATTTTTGTGCTTGCTTCATCATAGCTTGTATATTCATATTTCTATTCTCCTTTAATCAATTTCTACGATATCACCAAATATAGAAGCGACATCATTATTTATTATATCATTAGTTTCTTCTTTTTGAAACTCCATCTCAGGTTCCGGTAAAACTTGATAATGTTCCCCTTTTCTCAAATGATCAATATATTCCGCCTTTAACTTATTCCATTCATCATCCGTAATAATAGCAAACTCCTTAGAAGAATTAGTCAATTTATAATAAACCTCTTCTAACTGCTCCAAATGTTCCAAATTCTGTTGAACAATAGAATCATACTCATAGCTAATAACAATCACATTATCACTAGCTACTCGAAATTTTGCATTAAGTATCTCACAAACCAAATAACCAATTTGCTGATCAAACGTATAATCGTTCAAAAGTTTCAAATTATCAATCTCTTTAGTTAATACTTGTTTGTTGGCCAAAGCAAAAGCATTATTAACACGAACTGTTAAAATTTCCTTCAAATTAAGAATAATACCATTATTAAGACTATTTTTCACATCAGGAATATTATTATCTAAAGAAGAAGTCACTGATTCCAAAGAAGTAGAATCAGAAGACACCTCCTCCAACTTTACTTCAGAATTTGAGGAAGATAAAGTAATTTTCTCAGATAAAGAAACATTTTCTTGTTTTATTTCATGCTTATTTTCAACAGAAGAACTCGAAACAATATTATGAGGACGTGGACTTTCATTGTTACCTGTGATTTCAGACATAAAATTTAACAATAAAATCTCAATATAAATTTTAGGATTTCCGCTCTTTTTAATATCGAACGTTTTTTCGTTAATAATAGTAATCAGTTTTTCCACAAGTGATATATTATAGTTGTAATTAGAAGAATTAACATAATAATCCACAAGAATATCACGTAAATAATACATAAACTGAGATATTATTTGAACCAAATTTTTCCCACTACTATTAAATAAAGAAACTTTATTCAAGACCTCTTTAAAATCACCATTGAAAACCAATGTTGTAAACTCTTCCAAATCTTTCTTTGTAATCAATCCATTCAATTCAGTATAAATATCCATCGTAATAAAATCACTCGTATAAGAACTCAATTTATCAAGCATTCCAAGTGAATCACGCATACCACCGTCAGCAGAAATAGCAATCTCCTTTAGCACTTCAGAATCAATTTCAATTTTTTCTTGTTCACATACATAAGCCAATCGCTTCACTAACATATCTGTAGAAATACGTTGAAAAGAAAAGCATTGGCAACGAGAAATAATTGTTTCAGGAACCTTTTGTGGATCAGTAGTTGCTAAAATAAAAATAGCATGTTCAGGAGGTTCCTCTAAAGTCTTTAATAAAGCATTAAAAGCGCCAATTGATAACATATGAACTTCGTCAATAATATAAACTTTATATTTCAATTCTGCCGGAACCAAATTAATTTTATTACGTAATTCACGTATCTCATCCACCCCGTTATTAGAAGCAGCATCAATTTCCAAAATATCCACACATTCTTTTTCACTAGCTGCCAAACAATTCTTACATTTTCCACAAGGATTACCATCAATAGGTTCCAAACAATTCACAGCTTTTGCAAATATTTTAGATAAAGATGTTTTCCCTGTTCCACGAGATCCAAAAAACATATAAGCATGACAAAATTTATGTTGACTAATAGAATTTCTTAACACTTTAACAACAGAAGTTTGACCAACAACATCATCAAAATTTTGAGGTCTATATTTTCTATATAAAGCTTGATACATAAAAACAACCTCCCACAAACACAAATATTATAGCATAAAAAAAGAAGAAAACTTCTAACTATTTCTTCTATTTTGAAAAAACTTTTTCATAAGAAAATCAACTTTTTCCACAGCTAAATCATTTGTAATAAGGACTTCCTTATTATTCTTATCTTGTTTTAAAATTTCGGAAACAATTTTAAAATTATTTAAATCCGAATTAGACAATCCACAATAAATGTGACTAACTCTTGCTTGTTTTAAAGCGCTAGCACACATAGGACACGGTTCAAGAGTAACGTAAACATCACAACCATCCAATCGCCAATTATGTATTCTATCAGAAGCTTTTTCCACAGCTAAGATTTCTGCATGTTTGGTAACACAATTTTTACTTTCTTTTTGATTATAAGTAACAGCTAACACTTCACCATCACGAACAATAACACATCCAACGGGAACTTCATTCTTCAAAAAAGCTTTTTTGGCAGCTTCGATTGCCATATCCATATATTTCAAATTCATATAACACCTCAAAATAAAAGGTGCACATAAAAGGTGACTATTAAGGCTGCTACTTCCCAGTCCTGACCTGTTTCTAGTACTTTTATTGCACCAAAAATATTGTAGTATAAAAAACTTCTTTTGTAAACAGAATTCAAACAACAATTAATTATATGTAAATCAAATTATGTACAAAATTATTTCCCGGGAAATAATTTAATTAATAAAAGTTATTGAACAAAACTGCACAGCTAAAATCATATGTTTCACGTGGAACATTAGCAAAACAATTAATTAAACTAAACTAAGTCATACACATCAATACTAAAACAGCATTCAACAGCAAACCTATATAATCAAATTTTACCAATAAAATACAAAATTATTTCCCGGGAAATAATTTAATTAATAAAAAAGCTATTAAACAAAGCTATATACAGTTAAAACCATTTGTTCCACGTGGAACATTGTAGAATAATTTATCTAACATAGCATCAAAGTATAAAGGCAGCATCTAACATAAGACATTAATTAACAACTCATATCTAATATTTAAAATAGAAAATACAACTAATATATAACATATATATAGTAAAAATTATGTTGTTACTTACACCAACTTATTAAAAAAATAGCAATGTTCCACGTGAAACATTAGCAAAACAATTAATTAAAACCTAAATAAAGCCATACAAATCAATGCTGAAAACGTTATTCAATATCAAACTTATAGAATCAATTATTATCAATAAAGTGTCAAATTATTTCCCGGGAAATAATTTAAATAGCAAGAACAAGCTATCAAGTACTATACCATAAAAAGCGCATGTTCCACGTGGAACGTTGTGTAATAAATTAATTATTGTCAAATTAAAACTTGTATAAAATATTATCTCAACAATATACATATTTAATAATATATAAAGCAAACATAAATTATAAAATCTTAAGTTATATAACCTCTATTTATTTAATCATTTAGATTTTTCTCATTAAAAATTATAATATTCTATTCTTATATTTCCCACGAAACATCAGCATCCGACTAATAAAAATTAACATTTCTAACTATAAAATATTTCTGGGAAATATTTTTTCCACAGACTGACAAAAAAACTACGCAACTCAAAAAAATCACCGATAAAAATCTGTTGATATATATAGATTTTAGAACGCAATAAACAAAAACACACAATAAAAAAAGGCAACTTTTCGAACAAAAAATGACACAATAATCAAATCATTAAATACTCCTTAATATATTAAAAGAAAAAATATTTTCCACAGAAAACAAAACTAAAAAACGCATCTTAGCATTTTTGACTTAATAAATTTGTTGATATATAAGGATTTTTAAACGCAAACAAAAAAGAGAATAAATAATTTTACTCTCTTCACACATCAAAATTTAAAACAAAAATCTACTCACTGAATTCACTTCCAAGTTCATCACTCTGCGTATCTACACTTCTTGAATTTATGTTTTCCACAGCTATAGAAGCAACATTTTCGTTTCCACTTTCTTCTTTTTCTACTATTGCCACCGTAGAAACTTTCTGATCACCCTTCAAGTTAATCAATCTAACACCTTGTGTTGCACGTTTTAACGTAGAAACCTGTTCAAGCGGTAATTTAATAATGATTCCACTATCTGTAATAATCATCAAATCACAAGATTCTTCTGGATTTACACATTTCAACGCAACCATCATACCATTTTTGTCAGTAATATTAAGTGCTTTTACACCCTTACTACCACGGTGAGTTAATCGATATTCATCTATTTCAGACTTTTTACCATATCCGTTTTCTGTAACAATAAGAATTAATTGACCGGATTTAATAACCTCTGCTCCGATAACCATACTATCTTCTAATTCAATTCCCTTAACACCAGAAGCACTACGTCCCATAACACGAACTTCTTCCTCATTAAAGCGAACCATACGACCATTATTAGCTCCAATTGCAATCTCATCATGACCAGTCGTTGCACCAACATAAATTAATTCATCATCATCTTTTAATCCAATAGCAATTTTTCCACTCTTACGAATATTATCAAACTCAGACAAATCTGTACGTTTAACCAATCCCTGTTTTGTAACAAAAACTAGATATTTATAATTATTCTCAACATTTGAATAAGAAACTATCGAACTAATGTTTTCATCTTTTTCCAATGGTAATAAATTAATAATTGGTAACCCTTTAGATTGTCTACTAAATTCAGGAACCTCATATCCCTTCATTCTATAAATTCTACCCTTATTAGAGAAGAATAAGATATAATCATGTGTTTTCATAGAAACTAACTGTTCTACAAAATCTTCTTCGTTAGTAGACATGCCCTTAATACCTACTCCGCCACGATTTTGTGTCTTGTAAGTATCCGCTTTTAATCTCTTAATATACCCCTTATTGGTCAAAGTAACAATGATATCCTCAACAGGAATTAATGACTCATCCTCAATATATTCAATAGCTGTCATATCAATATTGGTACGGCGCTCATCTCCATATTTATTTTTAATCTCCGTCATTTCATCCTTAATAATTTGTAATATCTTAGCTTCACTCGCCAAAATAGATTTTAATTCTTCAATTTCAGCAAGTAATTCCTGTAATTCATTCTCAATTTTATCTCTTTCTAAACCAGTTAAACGTCTTAGCTTCATCTCTAAAATTGCCTGTGCTTGTGCTTCAGACAACTTATAATTATTTCTAAGACCAGTCATTGCTTCCTCATCATTTTTAGCTGACTTAATTAATTGAATAATATCATCAATATGATCAAGAGCAATTTTTAATCCTTCCAAAATATGAGCTCTTGCTTCATCTTTAGCTAAATCAAACTTAGTACGGCGAATAATAATTTCTTTTTGATAATCAATATATTTAGAAATAATATCCTTTAATCCAAGGGTTTTTGGAACACCCTGATCAAGCATTAAGAAAATAATTCCATAATTCGTCTGAAATGCTGTATGTTTATATAAATTATTAAGTACTACTTGAGGATTAGCATCTTTCTTCAAAGTAATTGTAATCTTAATACCATCTTTTAAATCCGTATGATAATCAGTAATTCCATCAATTACTTTATTATGAACAAGTTCTGCAACTTTATTCTTTAACTCCAACGTATTAATACCATAAGGAACTTCATCTACAATAATATAATGTCTACCATTTTTCTCTTCAATTCTTGCCTTACTACGAATAGTAATACTTCCTCTACCCGTTTCATACGCCTTTTTAATACCACTATTACCTAAAATAGTTGCTCCTGTTGGGAAATCAGGACCTTTAATATATTGCATCAATCCATCAACATCAATATCAGGATTATCAATATAAGCAATACATCCATCAATAACCTCTTTTAAGTTATGTGGAGGAATGTTAGTAGCCATACCAACAGCAATACCCATAGTACCATTTACCAAAATATTTGGAAATCTAGAAGGTAAAATTTCTGGTTCTTTCTCAGATTCATCAAAATTTGGAATAAAATTAACAGTATCTTTATTAATATTTCTTAATAATTCCAACGAAATCTTAGATAAACGAGACTCCGTATAACGCATTGCTGCTGCACCATATCCTTCAATATTACCAAAATTTCCATGACCATCCACTAACATATAACGATATGAGAAATCTTGCGCCATACGAACCATTGCTTCATAAATACTAGAATCTCCATGTGGATGATATTTACCCATAACATCACCGACAATTCTAGCACTTTTTTTATGAGGTTTATCAGGCGTATAACCAGATTCATACATTGAATACAAAATACGTCTATGAACAGGCTTTAAACCATCTCTTAAGTCTGGGAGTGCACGTGAAACTATAACACTCATGGAATATTCAAGAAAAGAATCCCTTACCTCATTAACAATATTATTTTTTTCTAACTTATCCATTCTCTCCTACCTCCCTAAATATCCAAATTCTGTACATAAACAGCATTTTCTTCAATAAATTCACGTCTAGGGCCAACTTCCTCACCCATTAATTTTGAAAAAGTATCATCTGCAGCCATAGCATCTTCTACAGTAATCTGACGCAGCACACGCTTTTCAATATCCATAGTAGTCTCATTTAACTCCTCAGCATCCATCTCTCCCAAACCTTTCATACGCATAATATCATATTTAGTATTAGGAGAAAGCGTTGCTAGATACTCATCTCTTTCTTGTTCATTAAGTACATATTTAATATTTTTACCATGTTTAATAACAAACAGCGGAGGTTGAGCAGCATATACATGACCTGCTTCAACAATTGGTCTAAAGAAACGATAAAACAAAGTAAGTAACAATACACGAATATGACTACCATCAACATCAGCATCCGTCATAATAATAATCTTATCATATCGCAATTTACTTAGATCAAAATCGTCTCCAATTCCAGTACCAAAGGCAGTAATAATCGTACGAATCTCTTCATTAGCAAGTGCCCTATCAAGTCTCGCTTTTTCAACATTTAAAATCTTACCGCGCAAAGGCAAAATTGCTTGCCTCATACTATCTCTACCTTTAATAGCAGAACCACCTGCACTATCTCCCTCGACTAAGAAAATTTCACATTCTGAAGGATCTTTACTCTTACAATCAGAAAGTTTTCCATAAAAATTAGTAATATCTAAATCTCCTTTTCTACGAGTCAACTCTCTTGCTCTTTTAGCTGCAACTCTAGCACGAGATGCTGTCATACTTTTTTCAATAATAATACGTGCTTGATCAGGATTTTCCATTAAAAATCTTTCAAAAGCCGCTGAAAAGATTCTATCAGCAATCCCACGACATTCACTATTACCAAGTTTTGTCTTAGTTTGACCTTCAAATTGAGGATTTGGGTGCTTAATAGAAACAATCATAGTAAGGCCTTCTTTAACATCATCTCCAGTTAAAGAATCATCATTATTCTTCAAAATTCCATTACTAGTCGCATATTTATTCAAGATACGTGTTAAAGCACGCCTTACACCATCTTCATGAGTTCCACCCTCAGGAGTATTAATATTATTAACAAACGAATAAATACTAGAATTATAAGTTTCATTATACTGTAAGGCCACCTCTAAAGAAATATCCTTTTCAACTCCCATACAATCAATAATAGTCTCATGAATTGGTTTCTTATCCTTGTTTAACATTGCAACATATTCACTGATTCCACCTTCATAACAAAACGAATCAGAAACATTATCTTCCCTAAAATCATAAAGAGAGATTCTAAGTCCTCTATTTAAAAAGGCAAGCTCACGAAGTCTAGTTTTTAACACTTCATAATCAAAAATAGTAGTTTCTTCAAAAATATCAGGATCTGGTTTAAAAGTAACAGTAGTACCCGTACGATCATCATCACAGGTTCCAATAACTTTCAAATCTTCTTCAGGATGACCACCATTAACATAACGCTGATAATAAACATTTCCATGCTTATAAACTCTTACTTCCATCCATTCAGATAAAGCATTAACAACACTAGCTCCAACACCATGAAGTCCACCAGATACTTTATATCCTCCTCCTCCAAACTTACCACCAGCATGTAAAACAGTATAAACAGTCTCAACAGTACTTTTACCAGTTTTAGGATGAATCTCTACGGGAACACCACGCCCATTATCTTTTACAGTAATTGTATTTTCTTTTCCAATTTCTACCTCAATATGAGTACAAAATCCTGCCAAAGCTTCATCTATAGAATTATCAACAATTTCCCAGACCAAATGATGAAGTCCTCTAGCACTAGTAGTACCAATATACATACCAGGTCTCTTACGAACAGCTTCCAAGCCCTCTAAAACTTGAATAGCAGAAGAATCATACTCTTTTTCTACTTTTTCCTCATTCATATATAATACCTACTTTCTTTCAACTTTACCATTTTTAACATTGTATATATAAGCATCCATCAAATATTTTTTATTTATATTTTTCAAATCTGTAGTTGTAATAATACTTTGAATACCAGTATGAATTAACTTTAAAAGTCGATTTCTTTTTTTTAAATCTAATTCACTAAATATATCATCTAAAAGAAGAACTGGTTCTGTATTCAAAAGACTTCTAAATATAGGTATTTCAGATAATTTATAAGCTAAAACAGCTGTCTTTTGTTGACCTTGAGAACCAAAAAATTTTAAATCATTCCCATTATAAATAAAAGAAAAGTCATCACGATGTGGTCCAACTAACGTCATACCATAATTCAATTCCTTTTTATAATTCTTCTTATAATAATGCTTCAAAGCTTTCCGTAGCTCTTCACCATCATAAGATGAAAAATCAATATTTGGTTGATATTTTATAAACAAACCACACTCACCATTAATCTGTTTATAATAACTATCAATATTTTCATTCACCAACTGAATATATTCCATTCTTTTTTGATAAATATAAACAGCCTTTTCAATCAATTTATCAGTAATAATATCCAAATAACTGATGTCTGCAATTGAATTTTGAAACAAAACCTTTAAATATTCATTCCTTGTACGTAATAACTTATTATATTCATTATAAACATTTAAATAAACTTTAGAAACTTGTGAAAGCTGTATGTTTAATAGGTTTCTTCGAACACTAGGAGACCCTTTAATAATCTCCAAATCATCAGGTGAAAACACAATAATATTTAAATTAGAAATATAGTCAGCAACCTTCCTAATTTCTGTTTTATTGATAAATAACTTCTTTTCATTATCCATCATATCAATTTCTAATTTAGATATAATTTTATCTTTTTGTACAACTCCCTTAATAGTTGCTTTCTTTTTATTGAACATAATAACATTGGGATGAACACCTAAGCGATGAGATTTAGTTAACGCTAAAAAAGTAATGGCCTCCAAAATATTAGTCTTACCTTGCGCATTATCCCCGACAAAAATATTCATATTTTCTCCAAATTTAATTGCCAATGTAGAATAATTTCTAAAATTTACTAAGTTTAATTTAGTGATTTTCAATCAGACTTAAAAAAAAGACCCATATAATCACCTATCCCCTATTTCAGTATTCCTATACATACACTTAATATTATAGCATAAAAAGGCCTAATAAGATAGGAAAAAGTGATTTTATGGATACTTTTTATAAATTAGATTTTCTTTTGCGCATCATGAAGTCCAAGCGAGAAGCTCTAGATATTTGATTTTCCAAAGTCCGATAAGAAACCGGAACAATAATTTCCCTATTATTATCAAAAATAACTTTAGTATTAATAGCGTCTATTCTTTCAAAAGACTTAACTCTTTTTAAAGAAATCCATATACAATCTTCAGATTTTGGTGAAGTTGTAGGAAAAACTATTAAATTATCAGTATCTTCAACAATAACAGGAACTTTATATTCAGCTCCCAAAATAGCTTTTGCACTATCCTTTCTTCCTTCATAAGTACTACCAAAATATTTACAACTTTCCTCCATAATTTCAAATGGACTTTGATGAATCAAAAAACGGTCTTCATCTTCATAAACTAAACTGTTAGAAACATCATTAGGCATAATAGCCAAAGTTCCTTTATTAATTTCATATTCCATAATTATTTTCCCCCTTCAAACATGAAATTACGACTAGATTAACAAATTTTTTTGTTTATTTTTGTCTAATCCTGTTGAAAAAAAATTTATCATATATATTATTAGAAAAATAACGAAAAAAATATAAAAAAAAACTTCAAATTGAAGCTTTTTTACTAATAAGTACGAATTGGTAATACTAATTGCGTTAATGTCTCATCTTCACTAGATTTAATTAAAATTGGTTTAATTTCTCCAACAAAATGAATATCAACAGTTTCTGTGGAAAAGCTTTTTAATGCTTCCATCATATATTTAGCACTAAAAGAAATTTTAATATCTTCATTATTATTTTTTGTAATAGGCATTTTCTCTTCTACTCTACCAATTTCAACAGAAGAACTCTTAAGTACCAACATATCCCCATTAGTTTCCAATGTAACGATGTTTTTTTCCTTATCACTAGTTAATATACTAACACGATCAATTACGTCGTAGAAGGCATTTAAATTAGTACTAACGACCAAATAAGAATCATCTGGTAATAAATTAGAAGTATTAGGATAAGTACCATTAATTAAACGAGATTCAAACTTCAAATTTCCACTCTTAAATAAAATCTTATTATTAAATATATGTAACTCTATATCACTATCTTCATCATCAATAATTCTAGAAAACTCTAAAATATTATGACTAGGAATAACGATATTATAACTTTCTTCACTAGCACTACTCAATTTAACAACTTTTCTTGCCAAGCGATAAGAATCTGTAGAATTACATTCCAACATATCCCCCACTATATTAAAATTAATTCCTGTAAGTACCGGTTTACTCTCTTCATTAGAAGCTGCAAATGCAGTTTGATTAACAATATCTTTAAATACAGACGCATTAACATGAACTTTCTTCTTACTTTCTTCTAAACCGATATTAGGATATTCACTTTCACTAATTCCATTTAAATTAAATTCACTATTTTCTGTATAAATTAGTATTTTTAATTCATCAATAACCTCTATATTAATATATTTATCTGGTAATTTTCTAACAATATCTAATATATATTTACCTTGTATAATAATACTACCTTCTTCTTCTACTTTAAAATCTTCATCATTTACAGATTCAATCATAGTTTGAATAGTAATATCATTATCACTAGCAGTTAAAACTAATTTTTTCTTTTTTAATTCAAACTTTATACCAGCAAGTACTGGAATTAAATTTTTAGTAGATATTGCCTTAGACACCTTATTTAATGCATTTAATAATAATTCTTTTTTTATCGTTAATTTCATTTATATTCCTTCTTTCTATTTATTTTATTTTTATTATTACTGTGGAAAAAGTGAAAAACTCAAATTCCAATAAGTTCCGTAATGATTTTATCATATTTTTAATTGTGGAAAAAGAAAAGTTTTTCATCTTTTTTACACAACCCCGATATCTTTTTTCAATTTTTCAATAATATTAGCTAAATCTTTATTTACTTTTATTTCTTTTTCAATTTTTTCAACAGAATGCATAACTGTCGTATGGTCTTTTCCACCGAACTCTGTTCCAATTTTAGGAAATGATTCATTAGTCATAGTTCTACAGAGATACATTGCTATCTGTCTTGGAAAAGAGATATTAGAGCTTCTCTTTTTACTTCGTATATCTTCAACGGATATTTGAAAATATTCAGATACAATTTTTTGAATTCTATGGATATCGTTTTTCTCCCCCATTCCTTTACTAATAAAGTCTTTTAGTGCTTCAATTGCTAAGTCTAAAGTTATTTCTGCTCCACCCATAATAGTAGAATAAGCAATCAATCTTGTAATAGATCCCTCTAGTTGTCTAACATCTGTTCCAATATTAGAAGCAATATACTCCACTACATCATCTGGTATTTCTTTCTCAAAATTCCCTGCAATGATTTTTTTCTTTAAAATTTCTGTACGAAGAGCAAAATCAGGAGGAAAAATATTAACTGTTAATCCCCAACAAAATCTTGTTCTTAATCTGTCTTCTAATAATTTTAAATCATCAGGTGATCTATCAGAAGAAATAATAATTTGTTTACTATCATTATATAAAGTATTAAAAGTATGGAAAAATTCTTGTTGTGTCTGTGTTGCGCCACCTAAAAATTGAATATCATCAATAATTAAAACATCAATATTTCTATACTTATTTTTAAAGAAATCAACATAATTAAAATTAGTTCCCCTATCATCTTTTTTATTAATACCAATAAAATCCTGAATAAATTGATCAGATGTAACATACAGCACTCTTCTATTACTATTTTCTGTAATATAATTACCAATTGCATGCATTAAATGTGTTTTTCCCAGACCACTATTTCCATAAATAAATAATGGATTATACATATTACCAGGATTTTCAGCAACAGATAACGCAGCTGCATGTGCAAATTTATTACTATTTCCAACAATAAAGTTATCAAAGGTATATTTACTTTTTAAATTAGATTGTATTTGATTATGAGGAACACCAATGGTTTCTGTAGTGTTTTGAATTAATTCATTTTCTAATGGTGTATCATCCTCTACTTCTTCTTCAATCTCTTCTTTTAACAAAAAGACAAGTTCAAAATTAGTTCCAGTTATATGATTTAAATGATTTAAAATTAAGTCAGAATAATTATCTGCTAAGTGTTTTTTATGAATTGGCATCGGCACAATAATATAAGCTTTCCCATTATCTAACTTATATAACTCAGTATCTTTAAACCAAGTATCAAAAGAAAGAGAAGTCAAATCATTTTTTACTTCCGCTAAGAATTTAGACCATAAAATCTCAACATTCAATTCGACCAACTCCCCACAAGTAAAAATTATACCAATAGTTTAGCTCAAAATGTGTAAAAAAGAAATAGAAAACATGAAAAAAAAATAATTCACAGTTTTTCCACAAAATAATCAACAACTAAATATAAAGAGTTTCAATAGTAAAAATCATTTTCCACATTTTCCACAATTTTCTGTTAACAAGAGTGCAAAAAGAAATCAACAGGTTTGTGGAAATTGTGGAAACATAAAATTCCCCAAAAAAAGGAAGTAATGATTGACAAATGATGAAGATTATTATTATAATAATGTAGATTTATGTCTGGAGGTGGAGAGAAGATGAAAAGAACATATCAACCAAACAATCGTAAAAAGTCAAAAAAATTAGGATTTTTCGCACGTAAGAAAACTAATATTTTAAATCGTCGTCGCCGTAAAGGCCGTAAAAGTCTTTGCAAATAAGTTACCGCTGCTAAAACAGTGGTTTTTTATATGAAAAATAAAAAAATTAACAAGATTAATATATATAAATAAGGAAAAAATCAAAAAAATATGATAAAATAATATAAAACCAGAAATACAAATATATTTATTTAGTGTTTATGCAAGAAGAGGTGATATCATGAAGAAAATGTATATAGTAAAGCATCAATATGATTTTGATAGAATTATAAAAACTGGAAAACGAAAACAAAATGATAGTTATATCATCTATTCTGAAAAAAACAATCTCCCATATGCAAGATATGGAATTTCTGTAGGTAAAAAGCTAGGGAATGCGGTCTATAGAAATCATAAAAAACGTCAAATACGATTTATAATTGATAATTTAGAAAAAAACTATGTAAAAAATAAAGACTATATTATAATATTAAGAGAAAAGGGAAAATATTTAGATTATCAAACACTAAATCAAAAACTAAGCACCCTTATGATGGAAGGAAAGGATAGAAAATGAAGAAAAAAAATAAAATAAAAATAATCATTGTATTATTGTTATTATTAATAACAACAGGTTGTACAACAACACTAGTAGATAACGATAAAAAACCTGTAACAAATGAAGAAACTGGTCAAAATTTAACAGAAAATATTATTTGTCAACCAACTAATAAAGAAAATATTAAATTATATGAAGAAAATGGAGTAGATATAGATAAACTTCCAACCTGTGATGAATTTAAAATAACATCAGGAAAATATGAAGGATTATGGACTAGTATCTTTATTAAACCATTAGCATTTATCCTTCTATGGGTAGGAAGAATGGTAGGAAATTATGCTGCCTCATTAATACTAATTAGTATTATTATTAGACTAATAACATTCCCTTTAACGAAAAAAACAGCACTACAATCTGAAAATATGAAAAAAGCTCAACCAGAGATTGATAGAATTACGAAAAAGTATAAAGACAAACAAGATCAAGAATCTATGATGAAACAAAGTCAAGAAATGATGATGGTTTATAAAAAATATAATATAAGTCCAATGTCAGGTTGTTTATTTGCTATGTTGCAGTTCCCATTATTCATTGCTTTCTTTGAAGCGGTACAAAGAACTCCTGCAATTTTCGAAGGTAAATTCTTAGGACTACATTTAGGAACAACTCCAGTAGTTGGTATCACGTCTTCAACTTTTATAGCATATATAATTTTAATGCTTTTCATCGCTGGTACAACATTCTATTCTTTTAAAATGAATTTATCTGGTTCTAATATGGATCCAAGTATGAAAATGATGCCAATTATGATGAGTGGAATCATCATTGTAACAGCATTATTCATGCCATCTGCTCTAGGTATCTACTGGGTAACTTCCAACCTATTAACCATTATCCAAAATATTGTAGTAAAAAGGAGTAAAGAAGCACATGGAAAAGCATAAATTTATTGGAAAAACAAGAGAAGAAGCAATCGAAAACGCTAAAATAGGATTGCAAGAAATAGAAGAGAACTTAATCATTAAAGAACAAGAAATTCAAAAGGGTGGACTATTTAAAAGCAAAAAAATTGAAGTAGAAGTAATAGAAAAAAGAGAAGTAGTAAAAGAGATAAAAAACTATCTAGCAAAACTTTTAAAGGACTTAGGTTTTACTGCAAATATAGAAGTAAAAGTAAAAGACAATGTACCGACTTATACAATTTATTCTGATAATGACTCTTTATTAATCGGGAGAAATGGTAAAAATCTTCATGCCTTATCTATTGTTGTAGGACAATATATAAAAAAAGAAATAGGAGAGTCTTATAAGTTTTTAATAGATATTAATGACTACAAAGAAAAAAGAGAAAAATCTCTAGAAAGATTAGCTAAAAAGGTTGCAAGAGAAGTAGCAGAAACAAAAATAGAAGTAAAAATGGACTCCATGAATTCTTACGAAAGAAGAATTATCCACAATGCCCTAGCAAATAATAAAAAAGTATATACAAAAAGCGAAGGAGAAGAACCAAATCGCTGTGTAGTAGTAAAACCAAAGGAAGACGAATGAGTCTTCTTTTTTAATAAAACTCTTTTCACCAAAATAAAAAAGTGATATAATATACGACAATTAGAGGGGGATTACTATGCATATTGGCATAATTCAAATAAAAAACAAAAAAATATATATAGATAAAAAAGAAAATGAAATTATCTCTTATTATTATAAAGAAAGAAAAAAACAGAATCTATCGATTCAAACACTCGCCATTCTTTTAAAAAAATATTTCTTTAATCGAAAAAATGAAGTTTATTTGTACAATCAAGACGGATATAAAGTTTATAAGGATAAAGAAACTGGTCATAAACACTTTTATAAAAATAATCGCCAAGACTATAAAAAGTTCTTTAAAGAAAATGGAATCAGCGCTATTATGTATGCCTCATCTAGTAAAAAAGATATCTATATAGCTTGTGCTCTTATAGTAGCTGGTCAAGCTATCATGTACATATCAGACTTTATACCAGATAAACTAAATGAACAGCTAGAAAATAATTCTCAAGATCAAGATTCAGAAAAAGAGATAGACTTTATAGAAGAAAACAATACACTTGTTGCGATAGATACAGATTACATAATAAACTCTATAAGAAACTCCCCATATTTAACAACTACAGCCAAAAAGAGACTAATTAACACTGAATTTTTTCAAAAACTTAGTAATATTCCTGTAACAGAAGATCGTATGATGTCACTATCAGAAAAGCTTACAGATATAGAAATAAAGGAATTTGAAGAAGACCAAGAACAAGAAAATTCCCGAAGAGAAAAAAAAGACCTTGCTAGAATTATTGGTTATTATAATGCACTAACACCTAATATTATTTATGTTGATACTTTGGATAATTGGGATACCATCAACCATGAATTTATACACCTACTTCAAGATGATAATCAATACTACTATATCAGAGAAGCTTTTGCCGAATTATTATGTGAAGAATATTATGGGTATCCAGTAGATTCTTATCAACCACAAGTAACAAGAATAAAAGTATTAAGAGAGATAATTGGTGAACAACCTATCTGGGAATTAAACTTCAGTGGATCAACAAAATCCTTTGAAAATATCCTAAAAGATTATTTATCTACGGAAGAGGCGACAGAATTATTAGAATTATTTCAAACACCACCATCTTCTTATACTAATTCTCAACAAGAACAAATAAATAGTCAAATTGATGAATTACTATCTCAACTATATTATAATATGTATAATCGACCAATAGAAAGTAATACAACTATAAATCAGATATATGACGAATATTCTTTTGGAATGTGGATTCCGATTGAACCAGATGTGGAAGATTATAATACGATAGATAGTAGTAAAGAAGTGATAGGAACAAATAAATATATTAAACGTTTAAATAATACGGAAAATGAAATGATGATATCAGATTCAATAAAGCAAAAAGTATACAAAAAATAAATAGAGAAAAGACGAAAACGTCTTTTTTTCTTAAATAAAAGTAAATAGTATGCTATAATATACGAAGAAAAAGGGAAGTGAATACCATGAATGATACAATTGTAGCAATATCAACAGCTTTAGGTGTAGGTGCAATATCCATTGTTAGATTAAGTGGCCCAGAGGCAATAGAAATTGTTAATAACTGTTTTAAAGGAAAAGACTTAACAAAAGTAAAAACTCATACCATCAATTATGGTCATATAATAGATCAAGAAGAGATAATAGATGAAGTATTAGTATCTATTATGAAAGCACCTAAAACATATACTACAGAAGATGTTGTAGAGATAAACTGCCATGGAGGAATCATTTCAACAAAACGTATCTTAGAGACAATGTTAATACACGGCGCAAGACTTGCAGAACCAGGAGAATTTACGAAAAGAGCATTCTTAAATGGTAGAATTGATTTGGTAAAAAGTGAAGCAGTCATGGATATTATCGATAGTAAAAGTGAAGAAGCAAATAAATTAGCATTATCTCAACTAACTGGAACAACATCAAATATGATAAAAACATTTCGGGAAAAATTAAAACAACTTTTAGCAAGTATAGAAGTAAATATTGATTATCCAGAGTATTATGATATTGAGATAATAACAAAAGATAAAATAAAAAAAGAATTAACAACTATGAAACAAGAATTACAAAAAGTAATCCAAGAATCAAAAAACTCAACCATCATAAAAGAAGGAATAAAGACAGTAATTATTGGACGTCCTAATGTCGGAAAAAGTAGTATTTTAAATAAATTATTAGAACAAGAAAAGGCAATTGTAACTGACATAGCTGGTACAACACGTGATATTGTAGAAGGAGAAATCTACTTAGATGGTATTCTATTAAATATTATAGATACCGCAGGTATAAGAACAACCGATGATATAGTAGAAAAAATTGGAGTAGAGAAAAGTTTATCGATGATAGACGAAGCTGATTTAGTAATTGTAGTATTAAATAACAATGAACCTTTAACTAAGGAAGACGAAGAAATTTTAGAAAAAACAAAAGATAAGAACAGAATTGTTGTAATAAACAAAAATGACCTAGAACAAAAACTAGACTTAACCAAGAAAAGTTTAGAAAATATTGTAAAAACAAATGCTAATACAGTAACTGGTATTCAAGAATTAAAAGATAAAATAATCGAATTATTTCACTTAGAGACAATAAAAGTCAAAGACTATACTTATTTAACTAACGCAAGACAAATTTCCTTAGCAAAACAAGCTTATCAAAGCCTAGAAGAGGCAGAAAAGTCCCTTCAGGAAAACTTACCAATTGACATGATTGAAATTGATTTAAAAAATTCTTTTGATCTACTAGGCGAAATTATAGGAGAATCCTATAGTGAAGAAATTCTAGATCACTTATTTGCTAATTTTTGTGTCGGAAAATAAAGAGGTGGATATTTTATGAAATATGAAATTATTGTAGTAGGGGGTGGGCACGCTGGATGTGAAGCTGCCTTAGCTTCTGCAAGAAAAAATCATAAGACTTTATTAATAACATCAAATATCAAAAATATAGCAGACATGCCATGTAATCCATCCATTGGAGGACCAGCAAAAGGAATTGTTGTAAGAGAAATTGATGCCTTAGGTGGAGCTATGGGAAAAACTGCCGATAAAGCTGCTCTTCAGACGAAAATGCTAAATACCAAAAA
Organism: uncultured Bacilli bacterium; assembly: GCA_944359885.1. Classification (GTDB taxonomy): domain Bacteria; phylum Bacillota_I; class Bacilli_A; order RF39; family UBA660; genus Faecimonas. The sequence goes on from CALVTC010000004.1 coordinate 40,238, forward strand.
GGGGCCTGCTGTCCAAGCTCTACGCTTTCAAGCTGATAAAATAACATATCCAAAAGAAATGTTAAAAACCTTAAATTCTACAGAGAACCTTGAAATAAAAGAAGCTATGGTTGAAAAATTATTAGTAAAAGATAAAAAAATAGAGGGTGTAGAATTAGAAAATGGTGAAAAAATATTAGCAAGTGCAGTAATTCTTACAACAGGAACTTATTTAAAAGCAGTAATTTTAACAGGATCAACTCGTAAATCAAGTGGACCCCATGGAGAAAAAGAATCTAAATTTTTAAGTGATAATTTGAAAGAACTAGGATTTACAATAAAACGACTAAAAACAGGTACGCCACAAAGAATAGATAAAAACACAATAGACTATAGTAAAACCAAGGAAGAAAAAGGGGATAATATTCCCCATACATTTTCCTTTGATAATATCGTATATCGCCAACCAGAAGACCAAATATCATGCCATTTAATTTATACAACACAAAAAACACATGATATTATAAAAAAGCATTTAAAAGAATCCAGCATGTATGGTGGCTACGTAGAAGGAATAGGTCCAAGATACTGTCCTTCTATAGAAGACAAAGTAGTAAGATTTAGTGATAAAGAACGTCACCAACTATTCTTAGAACCAGAAAGTCTTTATTACGATGATATTTATATTCAAGGTTTTTCAACGAGTATGCCAAATGACATACAAGATTTAATGGTTCATAGTTTACCAGGATTAGAACATGCTAAAATATTAAAATACGGTTATGCAATTGAATATGATGCTATCGATTCCATGCAGTTAAAAAGATCACTAGAAACAAAACTAATAGAAAATTTATATACAGCTGGTCAAATAAATGGAACAAGTGGGTATGAAGAAGCAGCAGGGCAAGGTCTGATTGCCGGAATTAATGCAGCATTAAAACTAGAAGGAAAAGAACCTTTAATACTAAAAAGAAATGAAGCATACATTGGAGTATTAATTGATGACCTAGTGACTAAAGGTGTAAAAGATCCTTATCGCCTATTAACATCAAGAGCAGAATACCGACTTCTATTAAGAAATGATAATGCTGATTTACGATTAAGAGATTATGGATATCAAGTAGGTTTAATTAGTGAAGAAAAATATAAGAGATTCTGTCAAAAGAAAGAAAATATAAAGTCATTTGAGGAATTATTAAAATCTACAAGAATAACACCGAAAAAAGAAATTAATGACTACATAGAAACAATCCCATCCACACCTTTAAAAGACGGAATATCTTTATATGACTTGTTAAAAAGGCCAGAAGTATCTCTTGATAACATAGCACACTTTATACACCTAGACTATACACAAGAAGAACAAGAACAAGTAGAAATAAACGCTAAATATGAAGGTTATATAAAAAAAGCAAAAAAAGAAGCAGAAAAAATGTTATCTTTAGAAGAAAAAAAGATACCAGAAAATATAGATTATGAAAAGGTTCCTAATTTAGCAAGTGAAGCTCGTCAAAAATTATCAGAAGTAAAACCAACAACAATCGGTCAAGCATCAAGAATAAGTGGAGTAAATCCTGCAGATATTTCTATATTAATGGTATATATAAAAAGGAATGGTTGATATGACAGAACAGGAATTTATAGAAGAGATAAAAAAATTAGGAATAATGCCAACTCAAACACAGTTAGACAAACTACAACAATTTTATAATCTATTAATAGAATGGAATAAAAAAATAAACTTGACAAGAATTGTAAATAAAGAAGAAGTCTACTTAAAACATTTTTATGATAGTTTAACCATAACCAAAGAAATAGATTTAAATAAGGTAGATACACTTTGTGATGTAGGAACTGGTGCCGGATTTCCAGGAATTGTACTAAAAATATTTTATCCTAATTTAAAAATTACATTAATAGATTCTTTATTAAAAAGAGTAAATTACCTAAATGAAATTATAAAAACACTTCATCTAGATAATATCAAAGCAATTCATACAAGAGGCGAAGACTATTATGAACAATTTGATATTGTAACAGCTCGTGCGGTTGCTAATATCGAAAAATTACTAAAATATACAATGCATCTTGTAAAACCGAGTGGAGAGTTTATAGCAATGAAAGGAAATATAGATGAAGAATTATCAGATGCTATAAAAGAGAAGATAAATAAAATATATAAAATTATCAAAATAACCAAATTCCAATTACCAAAAGAAAATAGTAATCGTAGTTTAATTATAATTAAAAATAAGAAATAAGGGACAAAGGTTCCTTATTTTCTTTTAAGATATTCTTGAAACGATATAGAAAATAGTCTATAATGATAACATAGGATTACTATAAAGAGAATAAAGAGAGGGATAATATGCAAGAGCAAAACAAAGACGAAATTGTTTATCTATATTTAGATGACATTATACCTAATAGATTTCAACCGCGTGAAATATTTGATGAAAAAGCATTAAAAGAACTTGCAATATCTATTAAAGAACATGGTGTGATACAGCCAATTATAGTTCGAAATGTAAATGGAAAATATGAAATCATTGCTGGAGAAAGAAGATATAAAGCATCTGCTATGGCCGGATTAACAAAAATACCAGCAATTATTAGAAACCTAGATGATAAAGAAAGTTCTAAAGTTGCATTATTAGAAAATCTACAAAGAAGAAATTTAAATCCAATAGAAGAAGCAAGAACGTATCAAAAAATATTAGAATTAGATCAGATGACGCAAGAAGAATTAGCAAAAACAATGGGAAAAAGTCAATCTGCTGTTGCAAACAAAATAAGATTATTAGGATTATGCGATGAAGTACAAGATGCCCTACTAAAAGAGCAAATTTCTGAACGTCATGCCAGAACATTATTAAATATCCCTGATAAGAAAAAACAAAAAGAAATGTTGAAAAAAGTAATAAATGAAAGAATGACAGTTCGTCAATTAGAAGAAGAAATACGAAAATTGTATCCAAAAGAAGAGAAAGGAGAGCCTATGAATAACGCTGCAATGACTACATCATCAACACCAATTACTGCAACAGCCTTTGTAAATAATAATCCGTTAATGCCAACTGCAGAATTACCAGAAGATAATTCAAATTATGGAAAAATAACAATAGCTCCTCCTACAGACTCTAATGAAGATCATCAGCCAAGATTTATTAACTACGGAGAAATCAAAGATGAGGATGATGATGAAGATCCAGTAGTAGGAGGAGTAAACCCAACTAGTACTCAAACATCTTTAAATATTTCTGATATCAAAAAAAATGCAGTAGATATTAATTCACCCCAAGCAAAACCTACAGCTGACTTAGACTCCCTTCTAAATATAACATCAGCACCAATTCCAACTGATGCTTCATCATCAGAAGAGCATTATAGATTCATAACGCCAGCAGAAGAAATAGTAAAAACAGATGCCAGCAAAGCTTCGAAAGATAAAACGGAAGATTATTTTAAAACACCAGACTTAATTCCAGTAGAATTACCAAACATCGTACAAACAAAAAATACGAACTCTGTACCATTAGAAGAAATAGAAGCAAAAACGAAACCAGCAATGAATCATAATCAAGAAAGACAATCAAGTATCAAAACAGAACAGCCTATAATAAATCATACAAATATAAATGCTAATTTATTTGGAGAAGCTCAAGAACCAAAAGTAAATCAAAAGAAAAACGAAACATTCACAGTTCAAAAATCTATCGATATGATTAGAAACTTAGTAGCAGAATTAAATCGTCATGGAGTAAAAGCAGACTTAGATGAAATGAACTTCTCAAAATCTTACCAGATTATAATAAAATTAGATAAAACCGCAGAGTAGATAAAAATCTACTTTTAGTGAAATGAAAAGTTAAATTTCAGATTCTGTTCTAAAAGCATATTTGTAAGAGTAAATGGCAGTTTTTTTTAAAAA
>CALVTC010000005.1 GCA_944359885.1 uncultured Bacilli bacterium
AGCACACGCTTGATAAGCGTGGGGTCACAGGTTCAAGTCCTGTCAGGTCCACCATTAATAGTGCCTCAATAGCTCAGTTGGTTAGAGCACTTGACTGTTAATCAAGGGGTCCTAGGTTCAAGTCCTAGTTGAGGCGCCATATGGCGAGTTGGTGAAGTGGCTTAACACACCGCCCTTTCACGGCGGCATTCACGGATTCGAATTCCGTACTCGTCACCAAATGTGTAGTAACTCCAAGTGGAGTTTTTTTCATTTAAATATGTTGACTTTTTCATCTTTGTCATGTAATATTATATGTGCGAATGCAATTTGAGACGTGGAGTAGTACTCAAGAGGCTGAAGAGGCGCCCCTGCTAAGGGTGTAGGTCGGGCAACTGGCGCGAGAGTTCAAATCTCTCCTACTCCGCCATGATGATTTTAAGAGCTTAATGCTCTTTTTTTCTTACTTTTTTGTTTCGAAGATTGCCGTAAATTCGGTTTACTTAATTCTTTTGTTTTGCTATAATTGGAATTAGGAGTGGTAAGATTATGGCAAACTTAGTAAAAAATTTTTTAACAGATTTTGAAGATATTAATGAGTATTATAGTTTTTTAGTAGATAAGACAAAAAATCGTGAATATGTAGGTATTACAAATGAATGGTTAATTGATAATTTTTATTTATTAGTAGAGCATAAAACTAATATTATGCATGATAAAAAAGATATAACTAAAAGTTTAAAGAAGTATGAACGTATTTTTTATTGTTTGAAAGAAATTGTTGTACGTAATAACTATAATATTAATTTTAAATTATTAGTATCAGAGTTACGAGAGTATCAAAAGCGAACTAAGGTAAACTTTTCTTACCCTGAGCTTGTTTGTGTAAAAAATATTCTATTATTCATCTATACGAAGAGACTTGCGGAATTGTGTCATGAAGAATATGCTAATTTATTAAATAAAGAAAAAGTAGCTAGAATTATTGAAAATAGAGAAGAAAAAGATATTGAACTATCTAATTTTTTAAGTGATAGTGTTTCTGTTTCGGAAGAAGCAAATTATATTTTTGAGATTAATAATCAATTAAAGGAATTAGGGTCTAAAAGCAGACGTTTGTTTAAAGAGTTAAATGAATTATTAGAAGAAAAAAGAATTAGTTTAAAAGAAATTATTAATAATGAATATCAGAAAAGTATTGATAATGATATTTTGATTTCTAACATTTTTGGTGATTTGAAAGAGTTTTTTGAATTTACAGAAGAAGATTTATTTAAGAAAGTTAGTAAGACTGAGAAACTGTTGTTGGAAGATGAGATTTATGCCAAGATGACAGTGGAGTCTAAAAGATTATATCGAAATCAGTTATTAAAGCTTGCTAAAAAAAATCATAAAGATGAAGTTACGTATTTAGAGGAGTTGCTTGATAAAGTAGATGGGAATGAGTATCATATTGGTTTTTGGTTGTTTCCTAAAAAGAAGAATACGGTTAAAGTTATTTTATATATTTTAACGATTGTTGTTGTTACGCTTGTTATTAGTTTTTTCTTATCACGTTATTTTATTACTTGGAGATGGCTTGGTTTTCTTTTGTTACTTATTCCTGTTAGTCAGTTGTTTGTACAGATTTTTAATCAGTTATTGATTCGCTTTGTTCCAACGTATCCGTTGCCAAAACTTGATTATTCTAAAGGTATTCCAGATGATGCTAAAACTATGGTTGTTATTCCTACGATTATTGGTAATACGGAAAAGATTAAGAATATGTTTGATACATTAGAGACATTTTATATTATGAATCAAACAGATAATTTGTATTTTACTTTACTTGGTGATGTTACTGCTAGTAATCAGGAAGTATTAGATATTGATCAAGAACTTGCAGAGTATGGTAAAAATTATGCCGAGGAATTAAATAAAAAGTATAAAAAAGATTTGTTTTTCTTTTTATATCGTAAACGTTTTTGGAATGAGCATGAACGTAGTTATTTAGGTCATGAGAGAAAACGTGGGGCATTGTTGCAGTTTAGTCAATTATTGCTTGGGAAGATGAGCAAAGAAGAACAAGATTATTGGTATTTTGCCAATACATTAGGTGATTTTGATGGTGATATTCGTTACGTTATTACCCTTGATCAAGATAATCGTTTGGTTTTAAATACGGCATTAAATTTAGTTGGTGCTATGGCTCATCCTATGAATCGTCCAGTTTTAAATAAAGAGGGAACTAGGGTTGTTCGTGGTTATGGAATTATGCAACCTCGAGTTAGTTTGGATATTGAAGCTACCAATAGGAGTTTATATAGTCAAATTTTTGCTGGTATTGGTGGTTTTGATACTTATAGTGCAATAGTTCCTAATTTATATCAAGATGCTTTTGGTGAAGGTAGTTTTATTGGAAAAGGTATTTATGATCTAGAAGTTTTTGATCAAGTATTAGCGGATGTTTTTCCAGATAATTTAGTTTTAAGTCATGATTTATTAGAAGGAAATTATTTACGATGTGGATATGTTTCTGATATTGAATTAATTGATGACTTTCCTTCTAAGTTTTTAACAGATACCTCTAGACATCATCGCTGGGCGAGGGGAGATTTACAGATTGTTAGTTGGCTTTTGCCTTTTGTTAAGAATAAACAAGGAAAAAAAGTAAAAAATCCTATTAATTTATTAGGTAAGTGGAAAATATTTGATAATATTGTCCGTATGTTTTTATATCCGACTTTATTACTTGTATTATTATGTGCTTGCTTTTTAGGAAAAGTTAATCCATTATGGTGGATAGGTCTTGTTCTTTTAGAGATTGCAATACCAATTTTATTCTTTTTACAAAGTAAGGTATATCAAAGAGAGTCTAAAAAAGAAAAAGCAACGGTTTATTATAAGCATTTGTTATTTGGAGGAAAGAGCTTATTTTTACGTTCTTATCTAGTTCTTGCAACATTACCATTTTATTCTAAATTATATTTAGATGCTTTTTTCCGTACTTGTTATCGATTATTAATTAGTCATGATAATTTACTTAACTGGGTAACAGCAGAAGATGCTGCAAAGAAGACAGATAAGACATTCCTAGGCTATTTAAGTCACTTTACTTTTCACTTGGTATTTAGTTTTGGCTTATTAATTATTGGTCTTGTTTTCTTTAATGTTTATGCTTGTATTCTTTCTATTATCTTTATTACAGCACCATTTGTTTTATATTATGTAAGTCTAGATATTGATCCTCAAAAAATAGAATTAAAAGATGATGAAGTAGAAGATATTAGGGAGATTGCTTATCAGACATGGTGTTATTTTAAAGATAACTTGAAGAGTGAATATCATTATTTAATACCGGATAACTATCAAGAAAATCGTGAAGTAAAATTAGATTTAAGAGCTTCTCCTACAGGAATTGGTTTTTCTCTTCTTAGCATTGTTTGTGCAGTAGAGTTAGATTTTATTTCTTATGATGAGGCGAAAGAGTTAATTAGTCATATTTTAGATACAGTTGATTCTTTAGAAAAATGGCATGGTCATTTATATAATTGGTATGATATAAAAAGTTTAAAAGTAATGAGGCCAAGTTTTGTATCCACAATTGATTCTGGAAATTTGGTTGCTAGTTTAATTGTTGTTCGTGAGTTTTTAGAAGATCACGAGGATGTTAGTGTTTTAAAACTTTGTGATAAACTTATTCGTAATACTAATTTTAAAAAGTTATATACTAAACGAGATGTTTTTAGTATTGGATATGATGAATTAGAAGGAAGACTTTCTATTTATAATTATAATAAGTTTGCTAGTGAATCTAGATTAACTAGTTATTTGGCTATTTGTCTTGGGGATGCTCCTAGTAAACATTGGTTTTGTCTAGATAAATCGCTTACTACTTATAAAGGAAGAAAAGGACTAATTTCTTGGTCTGGTACTTCATTTGAATATTTTATGCCGTTCTTATTTATGAAGAATTATCCTAATACTTTGCTAGATGAAAGTTATCATTTTGCGAAATTTTGTCAGGAAGATTATATTGATAGTGTTTCCCGATCTTTACCTTGGGGAATTAGTGAGTCTGCTTATAATGAATTAGATAATTCTCTTAATTATAAGTATCGAGCTTTTTCTACACCATATTTAAAAGCAAAAGAGGATAAAGAAAATCGTATTGTTATTGCGCCTTATGCTTCTTTAATGGCTATGTCTTTGTTCCCTAGAGATGTTTATGATAATTTTTCAAAATTTAAAAAATTAGATATGGTTGGAAAGTATGGTTTTTATGAATCTTATGATTATGATAACAAAGGTGTTGTTAAGGCATTCTTTGCTCATCATCAAGGAATGAGTTTAGTTGGTCTTACTAATTATCTAAAAGCAGGAGCTATTCAAAATTATTTCCATCAAAATGTTAATATTAAGACGTTTGATATTTTGTTAAAAGAAAAAGTACAAGTTCGTACTAGTATTGATATGAAGATGGCTAGATATAAGAAGTATGATTATCATAAAGAAACTATTGAAAATGATATTCGTACTTTCAATTATATTTCTTATTTACCAGAGGTTAGTGTTTTATCGAATAGGAAATATTGTTTACTTATGAATGATAGAGGAGATAGTTTTTCTAGATATCGTACGTTGCAATTAAATCGTTATCGTAAAGTAACAGAACAAGATTATGGAATTTTCTTATATATTAAAGATTTAGATACGAATTATATTTGGTCTAATACTTATGCACCAATTAATAAGAAACCAGATAAGTATGAAGTTGTTTTTGCAGCAGATAAGATTAAGTATTTGCGTACAGATGGTAGAATTACTACAAAGACAGAAATTGTAGTTACGAAAAATCATCATGCAGAAATTCGTAAAATTACGTTTAAAAATGAAAGTGATGATGTTAAGAGATTAGAATTAACTACATATACAGAACCAATTCTTTCTGAGAATATGGATGATGTTTCTCATAGAGCATTTAATAGTATGTTTTTGACGAGTATGTATGATTCGGATAGTAATTCGTTAATTGTTCGTAGAAAGAGTAGAAATGATTCTAATATTAATAGTTATATGCTACATCGTTTACTTGTTTTAAATCCAATGGATGAGTATAGTTTTGAAACAGAGAGAAAAAATTTCTTAGGACGAAATCGTAGTATGCAAGATCCTAAGGGAATGCATGAGAAACTAAGTAATGTTGCTGGTACTCAGTTAGATCCTGTTTTAAGTATTCGTAATACTATAGAAGTATTACCTAATAGTTCTACTTCTGTTTATATTATTACTGGTTTTGGACGTAGTATGGAACAAATTCATGATATTATTTCTTCTTATCATGATGATATATCTATTAATGCAGCATTTAAGGTATCTACATTAATGAATGTAATTAATACTAAGAATATGAATATTACTGGTCGTGATATGAGAATCTTTAATATTATGCTTAATTACTTATATCAAACTACGAAGCTTTCTGTTACAGAAGAGAGAATGGATTTATTGAGGAAGAATGCTTTAGGACAATCTGCTCTTTGGAAGTTTGGAGTTAGTGGAGATCGACCTATTATCGTGGTAGAGATTTCTGATATTGCTGATTTAACATTTGTTTATGATGTGTTGAAAGCTTTTGAATATTATAAAAATAATTCTATTTTTGTAGATATTGTTATTATTAATAGTGAATCTAGTCAATATGCTAAAATTATAAAGAAGGAAATTGATGATGAACTTTATCGTATGTATACGTTAAATAGTTTTTATCATATACCTGGTTCTGTTACTGTAGTCGATGGATTAGAGTTGTCTAGAGAAGAGAAGAGTTTACTTTATATGGTTGCAAGATTGAATTTTGTAATTTATGATCATCATTCTTTACAAGAAGCTGTTGAAGAGTTACAGAAGAAGAATAAAGTTAGTGATTATCATACTGCAGAAATAGAGACTCATGGAGAATTTCGTTCTAGAGAAAAACTTACTTTTGATAATGGTTATGGTGGTTTTAAGAATCATGGTAGAGAGTATGTAATTTATAATCCTGATACACCAGCGCCATGGAGTAATATTATTGCGAATAAAAAGTTTGGTACTATTATTACCAATAATGGTTGTGGATATACGTATGCTTATAATTCTGGTGAGTTTAAAATTACTTCTTGGACAAATGATATGGTTGCAAATGATAAATCTGAGGGATTTAAGTTTAATGGACGTATTTTTGATCCAATGAAATGTACTCATGGTTTTGGTTATAGTATTTTAGAAAGTGAAAATGACGAAGTCAAAAAAGAAATTACTGAATTTGTTGCGAAGGAAGATACTGTTAAATTTTATTTAGTAAAACTTACTAATAAATTAGATAAACCGGTAGATATTGATGTTGATTTTTGGATTAATCCAGTCTTTGGTAATTTTGAAGAGAAGACGGCAAGACATATTTTAACGGAGTTTTTAGGTGATGATAATTATTTGAAACTTCGAAATGTTTATAGTGTTAATTATTCAGATGTTTGTGTATTTATGTCTTGTAGTTTACCTATTTTATCTACTGAAAATGATAAGATTTTAGTTAAGAGCATTCATACTAAAATACATTTGGATGCGAAGAATACGGAAAGCTGTGTCTTTGTGTTAGGAAGTAGTATGGATAGTGATTCTATTCCTAGTATGTTAGATAAATATTTAGATGTTAAGTTTGCTAGAAGTGAGTTACGATCTGTAAAAGAATACTGGGATAAGATGTTAGGTGTTGTTCAAGTTCATAGTCCTGATGAAAGTTTTGATTATATGGTAAATGGTTGGTATTTGTATCAAGCACTTTCTTCTCATATTTTTGCAAGAGCAGGATTTTATCAGGTAAGTGGTGCTTATGGATATCGAGATCAATTACAAACTGCTATGAATCTTTCATTTGTTGCTCCTGATGCTGCTAGAAGTCAAATATTAATTAATGCTTCTCATCAGTTTGAGCAAGGTGATGTCCTACATTGGTGGCATGAAAGAAATCATTTTGGACTTCGTAGTCGTTATAAAGATGATTATTTGTGGCTTGTTTATGCTACAGCAAAGTATTTAGATACGACCAAGGATTATTCTATTTTGGAAGAGAAAATTCCTTATGTAGTAGGACCAGAACTTAGTAATTATGAACAAGAAAAAGGTATTGTATTTACTTATTCTGATACTAAGAGTACACTTCTTGAACATTGTTTGAAATCATTACATTTATCTATGAGTTCTTTAGGAAGACATGGACTTCCACTTATGGGTGGTGGTGATTGGAATGATGGAATGAATAAAGTTGGAATCAAAGGAAAAGGAGAAAGTGTCTGGCTAGGATTCTTCTTATATGAAGTCATTAGTATGTTTATGTCTTTTATGAAAGAGTATGATAAGAAGTTTTCTTTGAAAGAGTTTAAAGAATTTAATGAAAAGTTAAAAGATAATTTGAATAAGAAAGCTTGGGATGAAGAGTATTATTTAAGAGCTTATTTTGACAATGGTGATAAACTTGGAAGTCATGAGAATAAAGAATGTAAGATTGATTTAATTTCTCAAAGCTTTGCAATATTGAGTAAGGTTGCACCAAAGGAGTTTGTACAAAAGTTAATTACTTCTGTAGAGGAAAACTTAGTAGATGATAAAAATAAAATTATTAAACTTCTTACGCCAGCTTTTGAAAAATCTTTAAATAATCCTGGTTATATTATGAATTATCCAAAAGGACTTCGAGAAAATGGAGGTCAGTATACGCATGCTACTTCTTGGTATCTTATGGCACTTATTCGTTTAGGATATTATGATAGAGCTTATCGTTATTATCAGATGATTAATCCTGTTAATCGAAGTCTAGATTCTCATGATGTTAATCAATATGTAGTAGAGCCTTATGTTATTGCTGCTGATATTTATTCGGCAGAGCGTTATCCTGGTAGGGGAGGATGGACTTGGTATTCTGGTACTCCTGGTTGGTATTACTATATTGGTATAGAAGAAATTTTAGGATTGAAGCGACATGGTGATGTTTTAACATTTAGTCCTAATATTCCAATTGCCTGGGATAGTGTTTTAGTGGATTATACTTATAAGGATACAATATATCATATTGAAATAGTAAAGGCAAAAACAGAACGTGTTACTTTAGATGGTAAAAAATGTATCAACAAAGAAGTAAATCTTGTTGATGATAAAAAGGAGCATCGTGTATTAGTTCATTTTATTGCTGGATAAACGACTATTTTGTTAGTCGTTTTTCTTTTTCTTTTTATCAGGCGTTCATATCTATTTCGTTTTATGATATACTTTTATTAGATAGAAAGAAGGTATGTTATGAAAATAGATGTTTCTACCTATATGAAGTCTTTTTTAGATTCTACATTGGTTGAGAAGTATCAGAATAGAAAAGATGAAGTTTTTCAAAAGTTGGATTCTGTATATATGAATGGTTGGTGTCAACCAGATTTATCTTTTGTAGACGATATTTTCAAGGTTAGAGATCAGATATTAAAGCATTCTAAATGTTTGGTTGTTGTAGGAATTGGTGGAAGTTTTTTAGGAAGTAGAGCTTTTTATGAATTGTTTACTCCCTATTTTAAGAAGAGAGACTTTTCTATTATATTTGCTGGTACTACTTTATCTAGTCATTATATGAAAGAGTTGATAGAATATTTAGAGGAGGTTGATTTTTCTTTAAATATTATTAGTAAGAGTGGTACTACTATGGAGACTTCACTTACTTATCAGGCAATTAAGAAAGTAATGGAGAAAAAATATACTAAGGATGAGATGAAAAAACATATTATTATTACTACTGATCCTGTGCGAGGTGCTCTACGTCAAGAAGTAAATGAAGAAGGATATTATTCTTTTAGTATTCCTGATAATATTGGTGGAAGGTACTCTTTACTTACAGCAGCACATTTATTTCCTTTATCTTTTTGCATCAATATTCGTCTACTTATTGAAGGATATCTTTGTGGTTTGCAAAGAAGAGAAGAGGCATTTTCTTATGCTGTTGTTAGAAGAGTGATGTTTGATCTTGGAAAAGTAGTTGAAAATTTCGTATCTTATGAAAATAATTGGTATTATTATTTGGAGTGGTTGAAGCAATTATTTGGTGAAAGTGAAGGAAAGGATGGAAAGGGTGTTTTTCCAGTTTCTATGATTCATACTAGGGATTTACATTCTTTAGGTCAATTTATTCAAGAAGGAAATAAGATTATTTTTGAAACATTTTTTAAAATTAAACATAGTTTTTCATATTCCATTGAAGGATGCGATTTGCATTCTATCAATTTGTTAGTTGAAGATAGTGTTATGTCTGCTCATTACCGTGGGGGTGTTCCTTTAGTTGTTATTGAATTAGAAGAGGTATCTTTGAAAGTTATGGGAGAAGTTTCTGCTATGTTTATGTTAGTTGCTGCTTTTAGTGGATATTTATTTGATATTAATCCTTTCGATCAACCAGGTGTAGAAGTTTATAAAAGAGAGGTTAAAGCTCGTTTAGAACAAGCTAATTAAGTATGAAAAAAAGAAATATTTATTTATCTATTATTTTTATGATTGGTTTTGTTATACTCTTGGTTTTGGTTGTGAGTGGTGCAACGGAAGATTTTGATCAAGCAGTTTATCATGCTGTTATTTCTCTTCGCTCTAATTTTTTAGATCAATACTTTATTCATATTACTAGACTAGGAAATACGATGATGATTATTTTTGTTGTTTTATTGTTTTTCGTTTCTTTTCGAAATCGATATGCTCTTATTTTAATTGCAAGTGCTATTGATTCCTTTTTATTGAACACTTTAATTAAAGTTTGTGTACAAAGAGAAAGACCAAATGTTTTAAGATTAATTTCACAAGGAGGATATTCTTTTCCTAGTGGTCATACTATGATGGCAGTATGTGTTTATGGATATCTTTTATATCTTGCCTTTTCTTGTATTAAAAATAAAGTTTTAAAGTATGGTGTATCAGTTTTCCTTTTTTTGGTTATTCTAAGTATAGGAATTAGTCGTATTTATGTTGGAGTTCATTTCGCTACTGATGTGTTAGCAGGTTATTTGTTTGCTCTTAGTTATTTATTTTTATTAATAGAAGTTACAAAAAAAGTTAAAATTTAGGAGGGTGTGGTTATGTATAAATTATTGGTTAGTGATTTTGATGGTACTTTGATTGATTCGGATGAAGCTATTCCACTATCTACTATGGTAGAAATTGATCGTATTCGTAGAGGGGGAGTTAAATTTGTTATTGCAACGAGTAGAATTTTAAAGGCCGTGTTGGATTATAACCGTGATTTCCCATTTTTAGATTATGTTATTTCGTGTGATGGAGCATATGTGTATGATGTAGTCCATCGTAAAGCGGTATGGAAAAAGCCACTTGGTGCTGCTGTTATTAAAAAGATTAGAAAATTGTATTGTAAAAATCCAATTTATTTTTGTACGATTCAAGAAAGCTATTTATGTCATGATGATGTTGTTTTTTCTGAGGTGAAAAGACGTAGAATGGCAATTGATTTTTTTTATGAAATGTATAAAGACCATATTTATAAAATGGAAATAAAATTTTCAACAAAAAAAGAAAGAGATAGTGCTTTTTCAGAACTTAATGAATTAGCAATGAAAGCAAATTTTAGTAAGATTGATAAGAAGAAAGATTATCGTATTATTGTAATGTCAAAAGATGCTCATAAAGCATTGGGACTTGAGAAAATTTGTAAAAAGGAACATGTTTCTTTGAAAGATGTTGTTTGTGTAGGTGATAGTGATGATGATATTCCTATTTTCTTATCTGTTGGTAAAAGTGTTGCAGTTTCTAATGGAAGTAGAAAAGCTAAAAAGATTGCCAGTATGCAAACTAGTTCTAATGAAACAAAAGGAGTAGAGAAAGCAATTAAGAAATTGTTTTAATTTCACATAATTTTCACAAAGTATCGTTAAACTTTTTGTGGGAGGATATTATGAAGAAAAAAGAAAAAAAGTCAATGCAAGAAAAAGATTGGGGTATGGTTAAAAGAGTCGGACTTATTATTTTATTTTTAGTGGTTATTTGCGGTATTTCTTATGGAGCAGTGGTATTTGTTCGAGGACTTAATCAGAAAATATTAGAAAGTCAGTTAAATGATGAAGATTGGCTTTCTAGTCATATTGAAATTTCTAAAGATTCTAATTTAGGTAAAAATATTTATTCTGTTACAAAACCTAATGAAGTAGAAATTTTCGATATGGTTTATCAAGATGTGATTCAAGATAAATTGGATCAACTTTTGGAAAATGAATATAGTTTTGATAATGCTCTTATGATTTATAACCCTTATGGAACTAATACACTTGGTCTTAATATTTATTTTTCTACAGATGATGCAAGAGAAGTTTCTTATACTATTCATGTAGATGATAAAGATATTGCTGATTTTTTTAGGACTTTATCTAATGGAGAGAAGAATAATGTTACAAAGAATCATCAATATCAGTTAATTGGATTTATTGCAGGAGAAGTAAATGAAGTTACTTTGGAATTAAAAGATGAAAATGGCAAAAAGGTGGATGAGGTATCTTTTAGTCTAGATTTAAGTGATGTTTCTGTTAATGGTGAGAAAAAGTTAGAGGTAGAAGAGGGAGATAGTAAAGAAGAACTTGCTAATGGACTTTATGCTATGCTTGGAAATGATTCTGATAGTCAAGATTATTTAGCTTTGTATGATAATGATGGTATTTTACGTATGGAAACAGAGATTATTGGATATCGTGCTCATCGTATCTTATTCCAAGATGGTAAAATGTATTATTCTGTTTCTCAAACTAGAATTGCCGAGGTAACACCACTGGGACAAGTAACAGAAATTTATCGTACTGGACATTATTATTTACATCATGATTATGTGTTTGATGATGATGGTAATTTGATTGTATTAGCGAATAATACAGAAAAAGATACTGAAGAAGATTGTATTATTAAAATTGATTTGGATACTAAGGCAGTTACTGAAGTGATTGATTTTGAAAATATGTTTGCATCTTATGTAGAAACTTGTCAATTAGATGATTCTAACTTTAGAGATGAAGGAGAAGATGGACTAGATTGGTTACATTTGAATTCTATTGTCTGGTTAGAAGGTGGAGATGTTATTTTAAGTAGTCGTGAGACTAGCACAATAATTCGTGTTAATAATGTAGAAGATGATCCACAACTTGTTTATTTGCTTTCTGATGATACTATTTGGGAAGATACAGAATTTAGTGATTATGTGTATGAAAAAGATGGAGATTTTAAAATTCATGCTGGACAGCATAGTTTAAACTATAAAGAAAGTGATGAAGATGGTGTTTATTATCTTACTTTCTTTGATAATAATTATGGTAAGTCTAATTCTCAACCAGACCTTGATTTTTCAAAGATGGGTATTGAAAATCAAAAACCATTTGAAGGAAGCGAATCTTATTATTATGTTTATAGAGTAGATGAAAATGAGAAAACTTTTGAATTGGTTGATAGTTTTAGTGTTCCATATTCTGGAATTGTTAGTAGTGTACAACCGTTAAGTAATGGTAATACTATTGTAGATTCTGGTACTGCTGGTATTTTTGGAGAGTATGATGAAGATCATAATCTGATTAGACAGTTTACAGCGAAATTAAATAAATATATGGTATACCGAGTATTTAAATATACATTTAATGATTTTTGGTTTGAAGGCTAGTTTTATCTGGCATTTTTTTAGAGTTTGGAAAAAATTTACAAAGCTTTCGATTAAAAATAGTTGTCAAAAAATTAAAAATATAGTATAGTGAATATAGTAGAAGATAAACAGAGTAGGTATCCTATGGATATGCGAATAGTTGAGTGAATGATTGTATAGTTAAATTGTTCTGTAATTGTTTTTTTATGAACAATTTGTGTTTATTCTCTAAATAGGCTGGAGGAAGAACTAGGATGAAAGATAAGAGAAAAATTATTATTGGTTCTATTATTTTAGTTGCGATACTCACGGTTGTTGCAGTGGTTGCTTCTCTTTCTTTTGCTGCTCCTTTGGAAAATGATGTTAGGGTAGCGGAAAATAGTGAGTTAATTTATTACCTAGATATCACTTATGATGGTAAAGATGGTGAGGCAATAACTTCTAGTGATAGTGCTACAGCTCAGGTGTATAGTGATTATATTTATGTTGAAGATAGATTACCAGAAGGTTTAATTTTTAATGGCTTTGTTGAGACGGAAAATGGTACAATCGGTGCGGTTAAACGGAGTGATAATAGTAGTTATTGTCCAGGTTATGTCGATGGTGGTGTGGATGGACTAAGTTATGATTCTAATACTGGACTGGTTAGTTTTAGAATTAAAAATTTACAGGCAGGTTGTAAGCTTACGGTTGGTATTAAAACTATGACACCTTCTTTAGGTGATAAGACAAGAATGGATTTTTATAATACAGCTTATGGTCGAGAGGGTGGACTTACAACAAACTCTAATACAGTTCATGTATTCATGGGTAGAGAATCTGTTACTTTATATAATGTTACTTATCGTTATGAGGGAACAGTTCCTGAGGGAGCACCTGAACTTCCAGCAGCGATGACTTATATTGCTGGTTCTGAAGTTGGTGTTGCAGCTCCAGTTACAGTCCAAGGATATACGTTTAGTGGTTGGAGTACTACTAGTTCTGGAGTGACAATTAGCAATGGATCATTTACAATGCCGTCAAATGACGTTGAACTGGTCGGTTCGTTTACGGCAGATACTTCTCCAACGTATGAGGTTAGTTATACTATTAGTGGAGATGGTCCGAATGGATATGTGCCACCTAGAACAGATAGTTATCCAGAAGGTGCAGATGTTAAACTCGATTCCTTAAAAGTGGGAGATATTGTTAATGGATGGCGATTCTTAGGTTGGACAACAAGTGATGTTACTTTACCGGAAATTCAAGAAGGAGAAGATACAATCTTTACAATGCCTGATAATGCGGTTCAGATTGTTGGTCGCTTTGAACGAGTTAGTTATACGGTAAGTTATCAGTTCCAAGGTTCTATTCTTCCACCAAATTCAGAAAGTTTATTACCTGCTAGTGAGACACATTATCCTGGAGAAACAGTTACTACTGCTGCTTATCCAGCGGAACCTGATGGATATGAATTCTTGGGTTGGTATCAACAAGATGAATTTGTGATGCCAGAAGCAGATGTTGTTATTTATGGTGAATGGTCATTAAGAACTGGAACATTTTCACCAACGATAACGAAAACTATTCCTAATAAACAGGATAGTTATCAGAATGGTGATGTTGTTAACTTTAATATTCAAGTTACTAATACAGCTGATTTTGCTATTAGTAATGTTATGGTAGAAGAGCAAACGGAAGGATGTACTTTCGTTGCTGGAGACGGTTATACTTTATTAAATAGTCAATATATTAGTATTCCAACAATTGGTGCTCATCAAAGCATTACAATTACTGCTCAATATATAGCAGGTAGTGATGTTGTTAAAAATGTTACGAATGTTGTTGAGTTAGTTGGTGCTATTGCAGAGAATAATTATTCTTTAGATACGAGTCAAGAGTATAAAGCAGAAGTTGATTTTGTTGTTGCTAATATTTCATTAGATATTACAAAGATTAATGAAGATGGCGAGACGTTATCTGGTGCTGAATTTACTTTGTATCGTGATAGGAATACACAGCAGAGAATTGCAACAGGACTTTCATTTGATGGTTTGGCTCCAAATACTACCTATTATCTAGAGGAGAGTAAAGCTCCTACTGGATACCAATTATTAGGTACAGTATTGGAAATAAATGTAGATGGTAATGGGGCAATTACTATCTCAGGATATGATGTTACTTCGCAAAACGGAGTAAACAGCGTATCTATTGTTAATCAGAAGATTAACATATTACCAAATACCGGTGGTGTAGGGGTGATTCCTTATATTGTCGTAGGATTACTTTTAGTAATTGGTGGTGTAGTATGTTGTATCAAAATGATTAGGAAGAGAGGTGATAGAAACGAGAAAGGTCATCACTAATCTAGTTCTCTTCCTTTCAATCCTGAGTTTTGGAGTATTGAATGTAGAAGCAGAAAATATTGATGTATCAAGAGTTTCTAGTCTGAATGTTACTTATCAGTATGAAGATGTGATGCTTTCTGATGTTGATGTATCGCTTTATCAATTAGCGATGTTTAATCCATCAGGACAATATCAATTTACTGATGAATATTTGGATGTTGCTTTTGATCCAACTGGAATGAGTGTTTCTGATCTTAACTTGAAGGGTAAGGAAATAGAGACATTCATTACAGAAAACAATCGACAACCTAGTAGTTTACAGAAAACAAATCAAAGTGGTGTTACTAACTTTTCTAGTTTAGTTCCTGGCTTATATTTGGTATTAGTTGATAGTACCGATGTTGGAAGTTATCGATATAGTGCTTCTCCTATGTTGATTAGCATTCCAACATTAGAAAATGGTAGCTATCAATATGATATTCAAATGAATGTCAAAACAGAACGAGAAGAGTTAGGACAAGAAGTTACTCCACCTGTTGATGATGGAATTGAAGAAGTTCCTAATACTATTGACAATATAGTGATTTATATGGTTTTACTTGTAGTTTCCATTACAGTCATTTTAGGAGTAATGATTTATATTTCAAGAAAGAAGAAAGGTGACAAAAATGAAGAAAAAAAATAAGGTATTTTTGATGGTCATGGCTGTACTTGTTTTTGTAGGTGTTCTAAATGTTCGTGCTGCAATTACAACTGGCGATGATTTAGGTAGTGATGGTGTAAGTAAAATTATTACTGAAACATCTACCTTAACTGTTACTAGTGTTAATGCTGGTGACAAACTAAGTGCTTATAAGATTTTGGATGCATTTTATAATGCTAATACCAATGTTGTTTCTTATGAGTTTACTGATGATTTCCAAGCTTATTTGGATGAAGAAAGTAATGATCTTACTATTGATGATTACTTTGATTTAAGTAGTGGTGATATTGTCAGTGGTAGTACTACTTCTACTTCAGAATTAGATACACTAGCAAGTGGTTATGCTGCTTATATTAAAACAAATAGTGTAACTGGTACTGAAATGAATGTAGCTGGAACTACTGCATCTGCTACTTTAGCAGCTGGTGCTTATCTAGTTTTACCAACTGAAACATTAAGAGTTTATGCTGTTATGGTTGGAAACTTAGACTATACTGCAGATGGTAATGGTTGGTCAATTAATAGTGAGACTATTGTTGCTAAAGTTGATGATGCTGGAATTACAAAAGGTGTAGGTGCTGAAGGAGTTCCTTCTGGATCTTATGGTATTGGTGATGTTGTTCCATATATCATTACTGGTACTGTTCCAACTTATCCAACTAATGCTACTAACAAAACATATGTAATTCACGATACTATTAGTAGTGGACTTACTTTTCAAGCTGTTACTTCAATGAAAATTTCTGATGGTGATACTCCATTAACTAATAATAACGGAACATTTACAAATGGTACTGGTCAAACAGTTGCTGTTGCTGAAATTCAAGGTCAAAATTTAACAATTACATTTACAGTTGATAATCTTACTGCTAAAACTGTAAAAGTTGAATATGGTGCTACTGTTAATGAAAGTGCTGTAGTTGGTGGAGCTGGTAACTCAAATAGTGCTACTTTAGAGTATTCTAATGATCCATACGGTGATGGTACATATAATACTGGTACTGATGGTGATGATGAAGATATAGTTCCTATTTATGTATATGGTATTGATATCTTTAAACATACTCAATCTGGAGACACTCCATTATCTGGTGCAACTTTTGAAATTTACAAAGATTCTGCTTTAGAAGAATTAGTAGATACTGTTACAACTGGTGAAGATGGTCATATTAAAACTAAAGGTTTAGGTGAAGGAACTTATTATGTAAAAGAAACAAAGGCTCCTGCTGGATATCAATTATTAACTGATACTCTTACAGTTAAAATTGGACCTAACCAAAGTGGTGTAGAAGCATTACAAGATACTGATACTGATGGTTATTATGAATTAGATGTTCCTAATGCTGAAGTTGGTATTTTACCAGTTACTGGTGGTGTTGGTACTATTATCATAACATTAGTAGGTTTAGCAATTGTTGGTGGAGCATTCTATTTCTTCTTCGTATATCGTAAGAAAAAACAAGATCAACAACAAAATGCTTAATTAAATTATGAAAAAAGAGATAAAAGAAAAATTAACTATTTTTCTATTTATCCTTATGATTATACTGGGTATAGGAGTTATCTTATACCCAGTGATTAGTAATCAACTGAATAAGGTAAATTATCAGGAAGTTATTGATAATTATCAAAATACAGTTACTAAACAGAAGAACTCTCAAAATGAGGAATTGATAGAAGAAGCAAGGGAATATAATCGTTCCCTTACTTCTCTTGATATTACTGATGTTTTTCAAGATCCTAATCGAGAATCTTCTCATGAGTATTTGTCTATTTTGAATATTGAAAAAAATGGAATGATGGGATATATATCGATACCAAAGATAGATGTTAGAATTCCTATCTATCATGGTACGAATTCCGATGTATTACAAAAAGGGGTAGGCCATCTAGAAGGAAGTTCATTTCCAGTCGGTGGAGAAAATACACATGCTATTTTATCTGCTCACCGGGGACTTCCATCATCACGGCTTTTTACAGATTTAGATCAATTAGAAGTGGGAGATACTTTTTATATTTATATTTTAGATCAAGTTTTTGCCTACCAGGTCGATCAAGTACAAGTAATTGAACCTTCGGAAACTGATCCGCTTAGAATAGTGGAAGGAGGAGATTATGTGACGCTTGTTACTTGTACTCCTTATGCTATTAATACTCATCGATTGCTAGTCCGTGGGGAGAGAATAGAATATAATAGAGAAGTTGAAGAAAATATTGCAGTTGATAGATCTTTATCTACTTCTGATATTGTGTTATATGGAAGTTTGTTAATTGCGATTGTATTGATCGTTATTGCAGTTATATTTATCATTCATTATAATAAAAAGAAAGGAAAAAATAGACAATCATTATCTGATAATCATTCTACTAATATTCCTGTTCAGGAAAATGTTACTTCTATATCTCGTGGCATATATGACCAAGAGCAGTCTTATGTAGATAATGCTGTTCGTTCGGCATATCAACGAGGAGAAGTTGATTCTACTTCTTTGGAGGAATCTATGAAGAAGGATGATAATTCTTTAGATGATGTGAGAGATTTTGATGATAGTTCTTCTTTATCTTCTACTATTTCTGTAGAAGATGAAAGTAAGAATAAGGATGAAGAAGATAATAATATAGAAATTATATAATGGGAGGCTCACTATGGAAAAAGGGAAATTGATAATTGCCAAAATTATTTTAATACTTTTTTCCATAGTTTTTTTGTTTTCTTTATATCATGTTGTTGTTTGGATTTTAAATAATCGTTCAACTGGAAAGTTAATTGATGAGTTACAAGATATGGTTGTTTTGGAAGATGCTAAAGTTAGTACTACAACAGAGATTTTAGATCGTAGTAGATATCATGATGTTAGTCTGTTAAGTGTTGATTTTACAGATCTTCTAAGTCAAAATAATGAAGTTGTTGGATGGATTCAAATCCCTGGTACTAATATTAATTATCCTTTTGTTCAACATAGTGATAATTCTTATTATTTAAATCATTCTTTTGACAGGAGTTATAACTGGGCTGGTTGGTTGTTTTTAGACTATCGATCAAGTATAGATCCATTAGATATGAATACGATTATTTATGCACATGGTAGAGTAGATGGAACTATGTTTGGTAGTTTAAAAAATGTTTTGACAAGTGAGTGGAAAAAGCAAGAACAGTATTATATTCGAGTTTCTACTTTAAGTTATAATTATTTGTTTGAAATATTTAGTGCATATTATATTCCAACTACTACAGATTATTTAAATACAAATTTTAGTAATAAGCAGGAGTATGAAGAGTTTTTAAAAAAAATTCAAAGTCGAAGTATGATTCGGTTTGATACTTCCGTTACTACTGCTAATAAAATAATTACGTTATCTACTTGTTATAATAATTATGAAAAGATGGTTGTACATGGAAAATTGATTAAACAGGAAAAAAGATATTAAATTTGATATCTTTTTTTCTTTTTCTTGCTGAAATTTTTAATAAATAGTATAATATAGTATATATGATATACGATATGTTGATTTTATGAAGGATAGGTTAAAGGTATTTGTTCAAAAGTATATGAAACAACTTCTTGCTTTCAGTATTTTTTTTGTTGCTATCCTTATTACTTTTCTTGGGTATTCTTTTGCTGCTTTAACTCCTGTAAAAAGTGTTATTATTACCTCTCAGAATAGTAGTTATGCTTCTAAAGAAGAAGGTTCTTGGCAGGTAGAAAAAAGTGGTAAATGGATTAATAAAGGAAAAGCTAGAATTACTCTTGATGTTGATACTAGTTTAATGACTAATAATAATGGTCTTGATGTTATTTTTGTATTAGATACTTCTAATTCTATGGGAGGTAATAAACTTGATCGTGTAAAGCAAGATACTATTGAGTTACTTGATATTTTGCTTTCCAATTCTAAAAATCAAGCTGCTTTAATTGCATTTAATAGTAGTTCTACGATTTTAACTCCCTTAACTGGTGATAAAGAACTCTTGGTTAATGAAGTTAATAATTTAGTTACTACAGGAGAGACTAATTATTATCAGGCGTTAGTAAATGTCGATAACATTTTAAAAGATTATCAGGAAGAGTCTAATCGTGAAGTTATTGTTTTATTTCTTACGGATGGATATCCAACGGAAGGTAGTCCAAATCAAGTGACTCAATATCAATATTTAAAAAGTGAGTATCCTTATATTACAGTAAATGCTGTACAGTATGACATGGGAGATTATGTTTTAAAACCAATTAAAGAAATTAGTGATAATTAGTTTCTTGCGGATATGGATACTCTATATGATGCTTTGTTTGATGCTACTGTTTTACCAATTCCTTATGAAAAATTTGAAATTGTAGATTATATTGATAATCGTTATTTTAAATTAGATAGTAAAGAGAATATTACTGTTAGTGATGGAGAAGTAACTTTGGAAGAGGAAAATGGAAAACAAAAGATTACTTGGACAATTGATGACTTTAAATCGGGACAAGATGCGAAACTTACGATGGATATTAATTTAAAAGATGCCTATCTAGATGATGATGGAATTTATTCTACGAATGAGAAGGAGCAAATAATTACAAAAATTAAAGATGAGGAAGAAAATGTAACTAGTACAGAAACTCCAGTGCTTTCTCATAATTATACAGTTACTTATGAAGCGAATGCTCCTTCTGGAACGACGGTAAATAATTTGCCGAAAGAAGCAAGTTATTTTGTGTTTGATACGATACCTATTTCTACTCAGGAACCGACTTGTGTTGGATATGAGTTTAATGGTTGGGAGATAGTTACGGAAGGAGTAACTCATGTTGGAGAAGATTACTTTATTATGCCAGGAGAAGATGTAATTATTCGTGCAAAATGGAGTAAGGTAGGATTATTGAAATCTATGAATGGCGTAGTTAGTGAACAAGGGGATCCTATTATAAAGAAATATCTTCCAGGTAGTAATGAGGATTTTCATAATAGTAAATATCAAAGTAAAATAACTTCTATTGTGACAAAAGATAATTTAGAAATACCAGCGGTAGCGATAGAACATTGGGATGTGTCAGCGGCTAGAGATGGAAGTGTTATTGCTTATATTGAAGATGATGGAAGAGGAAATGGAACTTATAAAGTAACGATTGGTGGACAAGGTGGAGTGATTGCTAATTCGGATTCTAGTTATTTATTTGCTGGAATTGCTGGTAGGACTTTTACTAGTTTAGAAACTATAGATTTAACTTATTTTGATACAAGGCATACAGTAAATATGCGGCCCATGTTTTCTTATGGATATTATAACATTAATAAAGATAATGGATGTAAATTAAAAAGCATTATTTTTGGCGAACATTGGGATACTTCCAATGTAACTAACATGTCCTTTATGTTTATGGCTCAAACCAAATTAGTTAATTTGGATTTGAGAAGTTTTAATACTTCGAAAGTGACCGATATGTCCCAGATGTTTTCAGGGTGTCTAAATTTAACCAATTTAGATTTTCGTAATGCTGATTTTAGTTCTGTAACATCTTATGACACTATGTTTTCTTCTGCTAATGCAAGTCTTCGTGTTACTGTTAAAAATAGTACGGCTTCTAGTTGGGTACGTTCTAGGTTGGACGAAGAAAAACTTTATGGAGCAACGGTTGTTATTGCTTAAGGCTAGTTTTTACTAGTCTTTTTCTTTTGTTTATATTATAATTAATGTGATGGAGGACTTATGAAATTAGTTGTTAATAAAGATAGTGAATTATTGGAATATTTATATGAACATTTGGATATGCCTAAAAAAAGAATTAAACAATACTTGGTACATGGTTCTGTTTATGTTGAAGATGATCGTGTAACACAATACAATTATCCCCTTGTTGCTGGGATGAAGATTACTATTGATACAAATAGTAAACATATTAAAAACTTACCATTTGAAATTGTTTTTGAAGATGATCATTTAATCGTTGTTAATAAACCTAGTGGATTACTTACTATTGCAACAGAGAAGGAAAAAGAACGTACTTTATATCATATTGTAAGGGATTATGTAATTTCTAAAAATCCAAGAGGTCGCATTTTTATTGTTCATCGATTGGATAAAGATACAAGTGGTATTGTTTTATTTGCCAAGGATGAAAAAACGAAAAATCAATTGCAAGAACATTGGAATGAGTATGTTAGTTTACGTGAATATACAGCAATTGTTTCTGGACACCCTAAGGAGGAATCTGGACAAATTGTGCAATATTTAAAAGAAACAAAGACTAATTTGGTTTATGTTTCTCGTCATGAAGATGGTAAAAAAGCAATTACAAATTATTCTACAGTAAAATCTAGTAAGCATTATTCTATGTTAAAAATTACGATTGATACTGGTCGTAAAAATCAAATTCGTGTAGCTTTTGCTAGTAAGAAAACACCAATAGTTGGAGATAAAAAATATGGAGATAAAACAAAAAGTAATCGTTTGTTTTTACATGCGAATCGTTTAAAAATATATTATCCAGTGATTCGAAAAGATATTTTATTTGAAATTGCTATTCCTAATGAATTTAAGAAGTTTATTAGTAATGATATTTAGGAGAGGATAGAAGGTATGGAGAGATTTGTTATTGTTGAAGTAGGAAGTACGAATACTAAAGCGTATTTGTATCATGATTCTATAGTGGAAGATTTGGATTTTTTGACTATTGAATTTAAAAATCATTTTAAAAAAGAAGGATGTCTTTCTTCGGTTGATAAGCAAACATTATTTTCTTTTATTAAGAAAATTGAAGAGGAGTATATTTTTGTTTTTGGTACTAGTGTTTTTAGAAATTTAAATACTTTAGAAAAAGAAGCATGGCTTAAAGAGTTTAAAAATGCTACTGGTCTTTTGTTTCATATTGTTAGTAGTGATATGGAAAATGAATTTACAGTTTACGGTGCTATTTCTGGTATTGATTATCGAGGTAAAATTGCTGTTATGATTGGTGGTGGTGGCTCTACAGAACTTTCTATTGTTGAAGATGGAAAGATTATTGAAAAAGCAAATTCTTCTTTTGGAGCTATGGATGTAACAGATATGTTTTCTGATTTAAGAGAGGATTATGCTATTACGGATTATGATTTTATGGTAAGTAAGGTAAAAGAACTTGTTTCTGTACCTAAGAATAGTGCTTCTTTCATGATTTTGGCTGGAGGAGATTATATTTATTATTATGAGGAATTAAATTATCCAGTGCAAGAAAATAAATTTTATTATCATCCTTTGCAGCCTTATTGTTTAGATGTGAATACTATGGATCAACTTGATAAAAATTTCTTTTATAGTGTATCTTTAGAAGAGATTTGTAAGAGAACTGGGAAAGATGGTTGGTGGAGAGGTGCTAGAGGGATGCGCCTTTGTGTCAAGTCCTTTGTCGATATATTGGGTGTAAAATATATTATTCCGACAAGAATATCTATGGTTTATGGTATTGTTGAAAAGATAAAAAAAGATGATTTTATATTTGATTAGTGTAGATGTTATTAAAGTGTGAAATATTTTGGAATGTATAAATATTTGACAAATTGCTAAAATTATGGTAATATTAGCTCATCAATCTTAAAATGTTGAAGAAAAGAAGTAACTATTTTCAACTTTTGGTAGAGAGTTCGTGGCTGGTGAAAACGAATAAAAGCGAATAGTGAATAACATTTCTGAGTGCTTAAAGAAATTAGTAGACTAGGCCGGGAGCAAACCGTTATATTTGCTAGATTTGTTAGAATCGATGAGTGATTATATTTTTATAATAAATTGGGTGGCACCGCGGAAGACTAGTTTCGTCCCAAGATACTAAATGTATTTTGGTATGAACTAGTCTTTTATTATACCTGGGAGGAATGGTTATGGTTATAGATGTTAAAGATTTATATGAAAAAGTAAATGAATTGATGGGGAAAGATATTATTTTACAAGGTTGGATTCGTAATCACCGAAAACAAAAAGAATTTGGTTTTATTGATTTTTCTGATGGTACTTGTTTTCAACATGTTCAGATTGTTTATGATGAGAAGTTGAATAATTTTTCAGATATTCAAAAGATTCATGTAGGTAGTGCTATTGAGGTAGTTGGAACAGTAGTCGAATCTCCTAAGGAAGGGCAAGCTTTTGAAATTCAGGCAAAGGAAGTTACTTTACTTGGAGAATGTCCTGAGGATTATCCTATTCAACCTAAAAGACATACGAGAGAGTTTTTAAGAGAAGTTGCGTATTTACGTCCGCGAACTAATTTATTTCAAGCTGTATTTCGCGTTAGAAGTGTAGCTGCTTATGCGATTCATAAGTATTTTCAAGATCGTGGATATATTTACTTTCATGCACCTTTAATTACAGCAAGTGATTGTGAAGGTGCAGGAGAAATGTTTCATGTTACCTGTATGGATTTAGATAATATTCCTAAAAAAGATGGTAGTGTAGATTATAGTAAAGATATGTTTATGAAACCTACTTCTTTAACAGTATCTGGTCAGTTAGAAGCAGAAACTTTTGCTTTGGCCTATAAGAAAACTTATACCTTTGGTCCAACTTTTCGTGCAGAACGTTCTAATACGAAAGTACATGCTAATGAATTTTGGATGATTGAACCAGAGATTGCTTTTTGTGATTTAAATCAAAATATGGAAATTATGGAAGAGATGCTTAAATATGTTGTTTCTTATGTATTAGAACATTGTAAAGATGAGATGCATTTTTTTGATCAGTTTGTAGAAAAAGGTTTGTTAGAAAAACTAACCAAATTAGTAAATTCTAAATTTACTAGAGTTACTCATAAAGAAGTAATTGAAATTTTACAAAAAGCAGATGTTAAGTGGGAATTTGAGCCAAAGCAAGGGGAAGATATTGCTAAAGAACATGAAAAATATATTACAGAATATTTTGACGGCCCTGTATTTATCACAGATTGGCCAAAGGATATTAAAGCATTTTATATGAAGCAAAACCCTGATGGAGCAACTGTTGCGGCAGTTGATTTGGAAGTTCCTGGAGCTGGAGAAATCATGGGGGGATCACAAAGAGAAGAAGATTATCAAAAACTTGTTTCTCGTATGGATGAATTAGACATGGATCAGAGTGAATTGGATTGGTATATTAATCTTCGTAAATTTGGAGGTTGTGTTCATTCTGGATTTGGTATGGGATTTGAAAGATTATTAATTTATTTAACGGGTGTTGAAAATATTCGAGATGTTATTCCTTATCCTAGAACACCAGGAAATTGTGACTTTTAAGAAGAAATTTTTCTTCTTTTTTCTTTAGTTTTGTTATATAGTATGTTCTAGGGGGATTTGGTATGTCTGATTATAAGTTAAAGATGCTGTTGGATTCCGTTGATTTAAAGTATGTTAAATTGATAAATATTTTTGCTTTGGATAAAGATTATTCTTTTTCTGGTGGGAAATTCTATTTTTCTTCAACTTTTTATCTTCAACATTGTGAAGTAATTGATTCTTTTTTAGATAATTATGTAAATTTTAATAACCGGGGAGAATTTATTTACGTTTCTGATTCTATTTCGGAAGATATACTGTCTGTGATTTATCACCGAGTAAAACATTGTCAAACAAATATTAATATTATTTTTGATAATATATTAGATGGAAGAAAAATTAAACAGATTATAGATGTGATGGAATCTGATATCAAAAAAGATAAATTTAATATTAATTTTTATATCAATATATATGACAGAAGAAATTTTTTATATGAGGCCTTTGATGATTATGAACAAAATTGTCGAATTATTGTTTATAATCAAACAGATATAGATGCTCCTAGTAATATGAATGAGTATATTGCAGAAGAAAAGAAAATTTATGAGATGATGGAATTTTTCTATTCTCAGGAGGAAAAGCTTTCTCCTTTTGAGAAATTGTTATGGCTTTATCATGATGTTTGTAGTTTTCGAACATATCAAATGGAAGAAGAATGGGAAGATGCTGATATTTCTAGAACTTTACATAAAATTTTATTTAATGACAAAATTACTTGTGTAGGTTTTTGTCGGTTGCTTATTGATATGGCAAGAAGAGTGGGATTAGAAATTTGGGAAGTTCTCTCTATGGATGAAGATTTTTATGATCATATGTGTAGTCTTGTTTCTTTGCAAGATGATAAGTATGATATACATGGTGTTTATCTATTAGATCCAACGAATGATAATGAGACTGATAAATCATTTTATTTATTATCTCGGTTTATGCTTACTCCTGAACAATGTTTAACTAATACTATGACTTCTTTGTATATTGCTGGATATTCTTTGTTTTCCGATTATAGTTATGGAGAATTTCAACAGTTATTAAAGAATGGTGATGAAGAATTAGTCAGTTTAATAGCTATTTTAAAGAGGTATTATCCAGATAATGAGATATTGCAGACGAATGTAGTTAATTATTCCTCATTTTATTATGAACATAGTCAAGAACTTTATGATATGGTTCAAAATGTATCTATTGAGGAAATATCTGAAGATAAAATTAGAGGAGCATTATCTTATACTCTTTCGCTTAAAAATCCTGATCATTCTATGGATGAAGTAGAAGAATATGTAGATATTATTATGGATATATATCGTGATATTTATAATATTTGTTATCCAGCTAAAGCAAAAGAAAAAACACTTTCTGATTCTTAATGTGTATTTTATTGGTTTACAGTTTATGCTGTAAACTTTTTTTTAATTTCTTTTCTTTTTTCTTAGTTATGGTATACTAGCATTTGCGAAGAGGGATATAATGGAGAAATTATATGATTATATTTTACAAAAAGAAAGTCATCTTGGATTAATGAGAGCAAAGAATGAAGATAGAGTCATTGCTTTAGTTCATCCAGAAGAGGAACAAATTAAATTATTGGCTGTTGCGGATGGAATGGGTGGTAAAGAGTATGGTGATATAGCAGCAGATTATGTTATTCAAAAATTTGGTTATTGGTTTTTGCAACAATCAAAGACTTTTTTTTCTGATTTATTAAAATTAAAAGAGGAACTTTTAAATTTAGTAACCTCTTGTAATCAGCATTTAATTTCTACTTATGGTAGTGGAAATGTTGGTACTACTTTAACATTAGCTTTGGTTTTATTAGAAGATACTATTGTTCTTCATTTGGGAGATTCTCGTTGTTATTTTTATAAAAATGGAGAAATTAGACAAATGAGTGAAGATGATAGCGATGTTTGGTTATACTATCAATATCATTATGTCAAAAAAGAATGGTTACGTTATTTTTCTACTAGTAATGTTATTCATAATTGTATTGGGATTTCTTATGAAATATGTAGGCCGCATATTTATATTTATCCAAATTCTAGTTATCAGACGTTACTTCTTACTACAGATGGTATTACAGATTTAATTACAGATTCTAAATTACAACGTATTTTAAGAGAAGAAAATATATATAATGTTTCTAAACGAATTATTTATGAAGCTGTTTTTGTTAATCAAAATTTATTTGTACCAGATGAATTAAGAAAATGTCATTTTGATCGATATATTGTTCCTGTTAAAGGTAGAGATAATGCTAGTATTGTTTTATTTTCAAAATTTAATTTTTAGAATAATTTTTTAATCTTTGGTCAAGCTATTTAATAGGAGGGATTAAAGATGAAAAAATTTGCCAGTGTTGTTCTTTTCTTTGGCGTTTTATTGTTGCTTCTTTCTGGATGTAGTAATGCTATGGATACGCCAACAAGTAAAGTAGAAGAGTTTTTAGGTAAATATCAACGAATGGATGATGATGTTGTTAGTCAATTAGATCAGGTATTAAAAGATGATGATTCTATGAATGATGATCAAAAAGAAGAATATCGTTCTATTTTAGAAAAACAATATCAGAACTTATCTTATAAAATAGAAAATGAAGAAATTAATGGAGATAATGCTACTGTTGATGTTGAAATTGAAGTATTAGATTATGCTACAACTATTGCGAAAGCTAAAGAATATTATGAAGAACATAAAGACGAAATTGAAAAAGAAAATCAAGAAGAGCAATCTGATAATGATAATGTTGTAGAAGATGCTACTGAGGGAGTAGAAGAGGCAGTTGAAGAAAGTGCTGCTTATATTGATTATAAGTTAAAAGAATTAAAATCTGCTAGTGATACTACTACTTATAATATTACTTTCTATCTTACGAAAGAAGATGGGGAATGGAAATTACAAGATTTATCAGACTTAGATTTACAAAAAATTCATGGATTATACGAAGGATAGATATTTTTGATATCTATTTTTTTATATTCTTTTTTTATTTGACTTTTTTTTTCTTTCGTATTTTGATATACTTATAGTTAGAATAGAGGGTGTTTGTATGCTAGGAAGAATTATAGAAATTATTGATAATAGTGTTACTATAAAATTGGATATTGATATTAATGAACAACCTAATTTGGTAAATTTGCATATTGTTTTTGAAGATGGTAGTAATAGAAAGGTAGTAGCAGAGATTGCTAATGTTAATCAAACGACTATGATTGCTAACATTGTAGGAGAAATTGTTGATGGTCATTTTGTTCCTGGATCTAGTTCTAAACCATCTTTTAAATCTAGTATTCGATTGATTACTTTGGATGAACTTACTTTGATTTTTGGTAAAAAAGAAACAGAGTTTGGTTATACTAATTTTGGAACTAGTAATGTTTATCAGGGATATAAAATTAATGTTCCTATTAATGAGTTCTTTAATGCCCATTTTTCTATTTTAGGAAATTCTGGAGCAGGAAAGAGTTGTACAGTAGCATCTATTTTACAGAAATTATTTATTAGTAGTCCTAATCCTCCTATTAATTCTGCTATTTTCTTTTTTGATGCTTATGGAGAGTATACAAATGCTTTTGGAGGCCTTCATCAACATAATCCGTTATTACATTATAAAGCTTATACTACAAATGTTATAGATCCAGATTGTGAAGTGTTACGAATTCCACCATGGTTGTTGGATGTAGATGATTTAGCTTTGTTATTAGATGCTACTACTCCTGCTCAGTTACCTATTTTAGAGAAGACTTTAAAATTAGTGCCTATTCTTACTGGTAGTTCTTCTATGGTTATTAAACGTAAAAATGATATTATTGCTAGAGCGTTACAAGATATTTTACTTAGTGGTAATGATTCTACTAAGATTCGTGATCAGGTTATTGCTGTACTTACAAAATTTAATACTACTGAGTTAAATTTAGAGAGTACTATTGCCCAACCAGGGTATGTTCGTACGTTGAAACAATGTCTTTATGTAGATAAGACTGGTAAGATGCAGGAGATGGAACTTGTTGTTGAGTTTGTTCGTGGTTATATTAGTGAAGAGCAAGAAGAAGTGGGTGAAAGTGATTTGAATCGTTTTTATACTCTTAATGATTTAGAAGAGGCGATGGAGTTTGCTCTTATTAGTGAAGGAATTTTAAAGAGTGATAAAGTGTTTGATACTGCTAATGTTATGAATGTTCGTCTACATACTTTAGCAACAGGAGATAATAGACATTATTTTTCATATCCAAAATATATTACGAGAGATCAATTTATTGAATCCCTTTTGATTGATCCAGAGACTAATATGAGAGCTCAAATTGTTAATTTTAATATTAATTATATTGATGATCGTTTGGCAAAAGTAATTACAAAAATTTTATCTAGAATGCTTTTCTTGAAAGCTAGTACGACAAAACCTCGTGGCAGTCAAGCTTATCATATTATTATAGAAGAGGCACATCGATATGTTCAACATGATAGAGATATTGATTTACTTGGTTATAATATTTTTGAACGTATTTCTAAAGAGGGTCGTAAGTATGGAATTTTCTTAGGACTTATTACACAAAGACCTAGTGAATTATCTGATACTTGTGTTTCTCAGTGTATGAATTTTGTTATTTTAAGAACACTTCATCCAACTGATTTACAATATATTAGAGAGATGGTTCCAAATGTCTCTTCGGAGATTGTTTTGCAGTTAAAGAATTTAAAACCTGGTAATTGTATTGCCTTTGGTAGTGCTTTTCAAGTACCAACTTCTATGTATATTGATCTTCCTAACCCTAGACCACTTTCTAATAATGTTGATTTAGAGAAAGTTTGGTATAGAAGACCTAGTTCAGATATGTTGATGGGATCTGTTGGTGCTAGTACTGATGTTAATCAGTTTGCGGTAAAGGTTGCTGATTTTGGAACTAGTCCTAATAATATTCATGTACAACCTGTAGCAACTGTTGCAGCAAGTTCCATGGGAGAAGTAAATATGAGCTCTGGTGCTGCTTTTGAACAAGTAGGGCAAGAGACTACTAATCAAAATCGATTTATTCAGCTATCACAGTCGTAAATCGATAATTTATACTTTTCCTTTTTTTAAATGTGTGATAGAATAATACTTAGTTAAGATAAAATTGGAGGATAGGAATATGGCTTTAGATAAATTAAAAAACTTTTTCGGTGGGGAAGAGGAAGTTGCGGATGATTTAGGTACAGATGAAGAGTTCTATACAACTACTCGTGAGGAGTATCACGAAGAAAACGGTGTTGCTGGCAGCAAGATGATGTTACTTGAGCCAAGAGCTTATTCTGAAAGTCAACAAATTGCAGATTATTTAAAAATGCGTTCTGCGGTTGTTGTTAATTTGAAACGTGTCACTCCTGATCAGGCAAAGAGAATTGTTGATTTTTTAAGTGGTACAATATATGCGATAGGTGGAGATTTACAGAAGTTAGGTGGAGGAATTTTCTTGTGTACTCCTAATAATGTTAATGTAGAGGGTAAAATTAGTGATGATTCTGCTCCTAGTAAGTCTAAAACTAGTAAAAAAGAAAAAGATGATGATTTTGATTTTTAGTTAGTTGTTTTCTGAGGTGATTATATGGAAAAATTTAGTTATGAAGCTAATGGATATAATCGTCAAGAAGTTAATCAGTTTGTTCGTGATGTCATTGCGCAGACAGAAGGAATTATTCAAAAGTGTAAGAGTCAGAGTAGAGCATTAGATGAGTTAAAAAGTGAACTTGAACATTATAAGAATATGGAAAAAACATTACAGACGGCAATTTTGAAAGCTGAAGAGACGGGCGATAATATAAAAAAAATGGCAAGAGAAGAATGTGATATGATTGTTCGCGATGCTAAGAATAATGCTAGTCGTATTGTCAATGAAGCACTTTTGAAAGCTGAAAAGATAGAAAACAATGCGGAAATGTTAGAAAAAAATATGAAAATATTTAAACGTAAGCTTAAAGTTATTATGGAAGAACAGATGGCTGTTGTTGAAGAGATTGAGCTTTTAGAACTAGATTCTAAGTAGAACTGGTTCTTTTTTATTCATTATATTTTTTTAAAAATAATTGCAGTTCGTTTTAAAATATGCTATATTAAGTGGGAAAGCATGTGCGAAAGACGAAATGTTTTGGAGTAAGTAGAGAGCTTGTGGTTGGTGAAAACAAGTTATGAAGAGATATTTAGATCACTTTCAAGTTGCGATTTATGGATAAGATAAATACGGTAACGCGTTATAGTTTTAGAGATAGTTTATCTATGAACTAAGGTGGTACCACGAGCAATTCGTCCTTTGGATGATGCTCGTTTTTTGTTTAGGAAGGAGAATAGGCATGGAATTTAAAAAATTGGAAAAAGGTAGTATTCATGGAGTAGAATCTAAGTATGTACGTGAATGGCAAGAAAAAAATATTTTAGAAATGACAATTGATAATCGAAAGGATTGTCCTGACTTTGTTTTTTATGATGGACCAATTTATGCAAATGCAAAACCTGGTATTCATCATGTGTTTGCTAAGACAATTAAAGATGCTTTTTGTAAGTATAAAACAATGTCTGGGTACCGAGTTCTTCGTAAAATTGGGCTTGATACTCATGGACTTCCAATTGAAGTTAATGTTGAGAAAAAATTAGGTTTTAAGAATAAAAGTGATATTGAAAAATTAGGAATTGAAAAGTTTTGTGAGGAGTGTAAGAAAGAGACTGATAGTAATATTGATGAAGTAAAAAAAGTTACTGATATGATGGGACAGTTTATAGATTGTTCTAATCCTTATGTTACTTGTAGTAATGATTATATTGAGTCTGAGTGGTGGATTGTTGATGAGTTAAATAAAAAGGGTTTAATTTATCATGGGAATAAAGTATTACCATATTGTCCTAGATGTGGTACGGAACTTGCATCTCATGAAGTATCACAAGGATATAAAGAAGTTAGTGTTAATACGGTAATTGTTCCATTTAAAGTGAAAGATAAAGATGAGTAT
The DNA here is from genome assembly GCA_944359885.1 of uncultured Bacilli bacterium. Taxonomy (GTDB): domain Bacteria; phylum Bacillota_I; class Bacilli_A; order RF39; family UBA660; genus Faecimonas. The sequence goes on from CALVTC010000005.1 coordinate 31,907, forward strand.
TTCTTAGTTTGGACGACTACGCCTTGGACTTTAATGGCAAATGTTGGTTTGTGTGTTAATCCTGATTTAACTTATGTTAAGGTATCTTCTCGTGGGTATACATTTATTGTTGGTGAAAGTTTAGCTTCCAGTGTTTTAGGAGATGATTATGAAGTCCTTGAAAAATATCAAGGTAAGGACTTGGTTGGTATTAAATATGAGCAATTAATGCCTTTTGTTGAGGTAGAGGGACGTTGTTTTGAAGTTTTAGCAGATGGTTATGTTACAGATAGTGATGGTACTGGTATTGTTCATATTGCTCCTGCTTATGGTGTTGATGATAGTAGAGTTTGTCAGGAAAATGGAATTGGATTTGTAAATCCAGTTGGTAAAGATGGATGTTATACAACTGGTCCTTGGGAAGGTAGATTAGTTACTGATCCAGAACTTGAGATTGATATTATCAAATGGCTTAAAGAAAATGATAAATTATTTAAAAAGCAAAAAATGGTACATGATTATCCACACTGTTGGAGATGTAAACAACCTTTGATTTATTATGCAAAACCTGCTTGGTATGTTAAAACAACTGCTTATAAAGATGAAATTATTAAGCAAAATAAAAAAATTCATTGGCACCCTGATTATGTTGGTGAAAAGAGATTTCATAATTGGTTAGAGAATATGATTGATTGGGGAATTTCTCGTAATCGTTACTGGGGATGTCCACTTCCTATTTGGACTTGTAGCTGTGGTCATTTTGAAACAATTGGTTCTCGTCAAGAATTAAAAGAAAAATCAGTGGAAGATATTGATATCGATTCTTTAGAACTTCATCGTCCTTATGTTGATCGTATTCATATTAAATGTCCTAAGTGTGGTAGTACAATGAGTCGTGTTAGCGATGTATTAGATGTTTGGTTTGATTCTGGTGCAATGCCTTATGCACAATTTCATTATCCATTTGAAAATAAAGAATTATTTGCTGCTCAATTTCCAGCTGATTTTATTGCAGAAGGTGTTGATCAAACTCGTGGATGGTTCTATGTTTTACTTGTTTTATCTACATTGATTAGTGGAGAGAGTAGTTTTAAAAATGTAGTTGTCAATGATATGATGTTAGATGCTTATGGAAAGAAGATGAGTAAATCTACTGGAAATATTATTGATCCTGTTAAAATTATGACGCAGTATGGTGCAGATACAATTCGTTTTTATATGTTATATGCATCTCCTGTATGGACTCCATTAAAATTTGATGAAGAAGGAGTAAAAGAAGTTTATTCTAAGTATATTTCTACCTTTAGAAACGCTTATTCTTTCTTTGAAATGTATGCTAATGCTGATCATGTTGATCCAAGAGAGTATGATATTCCTGTTTCAAAACGAGAGTTAATTGATCGTTGGATTTTATCAAAATTAAATAAATTAGTTCGTGATGTACAGAGTGCTTATCAGGAATATGATTTAAATAAAGTGACTAAATTAATTGTTCCATTCTTAAATGATGATTTATCTAATTGGTATATTCGTAGTAACCGTAGAAGATTCTGGGATAGTGAACTTACGGAATCTAAAAAAGCAGTGTACTTAACTACTTATGAAGTACTTGTTACTTTATGTAAATTATGTGCACCAATTACTCCATTTATTACAGAGGAAATTTATCAAAGATTGACAAATGAAGAGTCTGTTCATCTTGCAGATATGCCTGTTGAAAATACGGATTTGATTAATGATGTAGTAGAAGAGAGAATGGATTTAGTAAGAGATGTTTGTTCTTTAGGTAGATTTGCTCGTGAAGAAGCTGCTATTAAAGTACGTCAACCAATTTCTCATTTGATTTTACCAAAGAGTGACGAGGTTATTATTGGGGATTTACTTCCTGTTATTAAAGAAGAATTGAATGTTAAAGATGTTATTTTTAAAGAAGATATGAGTCAGTATTTAGAATATGTTATAAAACCTAATTTTAAAGTATTAGGAAAAGTTCTTGGACCAAAGGTAAAACTACTTAGTGAAGTTTTAAATCATCTTACAACAGAACAAGTTACAAAACTTCAAAATGAGAGTTTAGTTGTTAGTTTAGACGGAGAAGATTTTACATTAACTAGTGATATGGTACTTATTTCTTTAAAACAGAAAGAAGGATATGCTTCTAGTAGTAACCAACGTACTTGTGTTGTACTTAATACAGAACTTAGTGAGGATTTAATATTGGAAGGACTTGCTCGTGAGTTTGTTCGTAAAGTACAAAGTCTTAGAAAAGAAGCTGATTTTATTATAACTGATCATATTATTGTTACTTATCATGGAAGTGATAAGATTAAAGCTATGCTTGATAAGTATTATGATTATGTTATGGGAGAAGTCCTTGGTGATCAGTTAATTGTTGATGATAAACTTCCTTTTGATGATAAGTTGAATGAGGAAGAAGTTTGTATTCGTGTGGAAAAGGTTAGAGATTAGAAAAATCTTTTCCTTTTTTGTTAATAAGGAATATGCTTGTCTAAAATACAAATAGAGACTTGATAAAAATGGTTGATACACGAACAAATGCATTATATGGTTTTTTCATTAGAAAGAAATATTATGGATAGAGTTTACTAGCATTAGTCAGATTAAGTTGACTTAAAAAACATTTGGTTGTAGTTGTTTTGTCTGTAATTACTATTTAGAAGAGAAAGAAACTTTATCTTGTTTTGGTATGATAAAGGACTTAAAATTAATATATAAATTATTTCTTTTAAAAGAAGTGAACTCTTGTAGTTTAAGGTGTTTGTTATTTAATCTGGGTGATACATTTAAAAGTATAAGAGAGAGAAAAATTATGATAGCGATATTGGGTCTATGAAACAGGAAAATATAAGAACTGTGACCAAGGAATTAAATTTACTTAATTCTTTTGTCTTATTTTTGATATAATGGAACTAGAAAAGGGGAATTGATATGGAACGTAATGAAGAAGTAGAAGAAATCAAACATAAAATTCTTTTATGTGTTGTTGTCTTTATATTTGTAGTTGCTATTGGTTTGATATTTGTCTTTAATCGATTTGGTTATGATAATGATGCTGTTTTAGATGCAGTTTATCATAAAGATAGTTTTGTTGTTTTTTTTCGTGATGATGCTTCGGAATGTCCTAATTGTGATATGGTTTTAGATACTTTAAATGAGTTGGGAGTTAGTTATTATAATTTTAATATTCGTAGTTCCAGTTATTCTGAAATATTAACAAAATTAAATATTAATTATGAAATAAAGGTTCCAGCGATTTATGTAATAGAAGAAGGTAGTGTTCGGTTTAATATTACAAATATTCAAAATAAAGAGAGTGTTCAATCTTTTGTTCAAAGTCATGATTTGGTATCTTTTTCTAATTAAGTGAGTTGTGAGGTGATGTTATGTCTAAAGTAGTAGCTTTAATTACAGGTGCTAGTAGAGGAATTGGTCGAAGTATTGCGATAGAATTTGCGAAGGCGCATGTTAATGTTGTGATTCATTATCATAAGCATGCTGTTATGGCTGAAGAACTTGCTAGAAATCTTATGGCGGATTATGGTGTAGATGTCTTATGTGTGAAGGCAGATATATCTGTTGAAGAAGAAGTAGTTTCTATGATAGATCAAGTAGTGGATATGTTTGGAAAGATTGATATTTTAGTAAATAATGCTGGTATATGTCAAGATAGTTTATTATTGGAAAAGTCTGTTGCTAGTTTTAGAAGAATTTTAGATGTCAATTTGATTGGAACGTATTTGTGTAGTAAATATGTAGCTAAAGTAATGTTAGATCGTGGTGGTGGAAAGATTATTAATATTTCTTCTACGAATGCTATTGATACTTATTATCCGGAGTCTTGTGATTATGATGCATCAAAAGCTGGTGTTATTTCTTTAACACATAATATGGCACGTGAGTTTGCTCCTCATATTTTAGTTAATTGTGTTTGTCCAGGATGGGTAAAGACGGATATGAATGCTGGTTTATCAATTGAACAAATTCAAAAAGAAGAAGAAAAAATTTTACTGCATCGTTTTGCAGAAGCTGATGAAATCGCAAAAGTAGTTTTGTTTTTAGCAAGTTCTAAGGCAAGTTATATTAATGATTCTATTATCCGTGTAGATGGCGGAAAATTTAATGGTTAGAATAGGAAGTGTTTTTATGTATCAAGATTTAGGAATTAGTGAAAAGGTTGTTCAACTTGTAGAAGAAGCTGAACAGGATTGTAAAGAAGAGTTTTTAAAGTTAGAAAAGAATGGTTATTATAATAGTTTGAAAGTATTGTCTAGTTTTCATAAAAATGAAATAACAGAGTCTCATTTTAATGCTACTACTGGTTATGGTTATAATGATTTAGGTAGAGAGGGAATTGAGGCAGTTTTTCGTGATGTATTAGGTGCTGAGAAAGCCTTGGTTCGTAGTCAATTTATTTCTGGTTCTCATGCTCTTACTGTTTGTTTTTTTGCTTTACTTCGTCCTGGTGACTTGTTACTTAGTATTAGTGGTAAACCATATGACACTTTGGATCAAGTGATTGGTTTAGAAGAGAATCCAAGCTCTTTAAAAAGTTTTGGTATTTTCTATGATCAAATTGATTTAGTAGATGATGATTTTAATTATTCTGCAATTGAAGAGTATTTAAAAACTCATAAGGTAAAAGTTATTGAAATTCAAAGAAGTAAAGGTTATTCTACTAGAAAGAGTCTTTCTATTGATAAAGTAGAGAAGGTTATTTCTTTAATTAAGAAAGTAGATCCCGAAGTGGTTGTTATGGTTGATAATTGTTATTGTGAAATGGTTGGATTAAAGGAACCTACAGAAGTTGGTGCTGATGTTATGGTTGGTTCTTTGATTAAAAACTTAGGTGGTGGTATTGCTCCTAATGGTGCTTATATTGCTGGTAGAAGTGATTTAGTTGATTTGTGTGCAGAACGCTTAACATTACCAGGTGAGGGTGCTGATGTGGGACCTACTCTAGGTATTAATAAACAACTTTTACAAGGAATTTTTATGGCACCAAGTGTTGTTACTTCTGCTTTGAAGACAGCAGTTCTTGCTAGTCGTGTGTTAGAAAAATTGGGATATGATGTTGAGCCTAAATATCAGGATGAACGTGTTGATATTGTGCAAAATATTATTTTCCGTAATCCTGATAAATTGATTTGTTTTACTAGAGGTATTCAAGAAGGATCTCCTATTGATTCTAATGCAGTAGTCGAAGCGTCTGATATGCCTGGTTATTTGGATCCAGTTGTTATGGCAAGTGGTGCTTTTACGCAAGGATCTTCTATTGAACTTTCTTGTGATGGTCCAGTGCGTGAACCTTATATTGCTTATATGCAAGGAGCTCTTACTTATGATTATGGAAAACTTGGTTTGATGAAAGCTGTTGATACTTTACTTAAACAATAGGAATGTTTTAAAATTTATATTGTTAGCTGTTGGAAAGAATTATGATTTCGTTCATATTCTTTTTTTTTGTACATATAGTTTATTAGAACTAAGGAGGAGTCGTATGATAAATAAACAAAATCTATGGTTTTTGACGTTGTTTAGTTTAATTTTGGTACTTAGTGTTTACTATATTACTATGCCTAATGATTTACTTACGAAAGCAGTGACTACAGAAGAGAAGGAGACTAAAGATGAAGAAGTAAAAGATACAGTAGAGGAGGTCTCATCTTTAACAGCAATGAGAGTCAGTTTGGAGGAAGAACGACAGGGATTGATGGATGATTTACAAGAACAGTTAACAAGTGATACCATTAGTAGTGAAGAGAAAAATAATGCATATGAACAATTAAAATATTTAAATACTTTACAGAGTAAAGAAGAAGAGTTAGAAAAGCAGATTAAAAAGGAATTAAAGTTAGATTCCTTTGTTAAAATTGATAATACTAATGTTTCTGTTGTTTGCGTTTCCTCTAAACACGATAGTAGTTTAGCGAATAGTATCATGAGATTGATTCAGTCTGGATATGAAGAGAAGATGTATATTACGGTTAAGTTTCAAAAAGCTTAGGTAAATGCATACAACAAAGTATTTTATTTACATAGAATACTTTAGGTGGTGCGAATATGGCAAATGGAATATTAACCGCTAGAGAAAGAGAGATTTTTGAGTTGTTGATACAGAATATGACAACAAGAGAAATTGCTAATAAGTTACATATTAGTGAAAAGACAATTAGAAACCATATTTCTAATACGATGCAGAAATTGGGAGTAAATGGTCGAGCTGCTGCGGTTGTAGAATTATTAAAATTAAATGAGTTATCTTTATAAATCGTACTAAAATGGTACGATTTTTCATATACTTTTCTAGGTGATTGTATGCTTAAATCTAGGGCCATTCGTAAAATTTTTATTACGACGTTATCGTTGTTTTTATTTTTATTTGTTTACTCTTTACCAACACTTGATGATAGTTATACCCTTCGAACAAATTTGGAGATTGAAAGTACTACAGGACTTGCGACTGATAATATTTATTTATTAAATGATGATGGGTACTTGGTTAAAAGTAGAATTTTATTGGAGGAAAGTCAATTAGAAAAGAAAATTTCGGAGATTTTAGCACAGTTAACAGTTCGAGATGAAAATAATTTTCCAAAGGGATTAAATCCTTATATCCCGAAAGATACAAAAGTGTTGAATATTTTGTGTGGAGAGAATGTAGTAACGATTGATTTTTCTAAGGAGTTTTTAGAAATGTCAGTTTCTTTGGAGAAACAAATTATTTCTGGTATTGTTTATAGTATTATGGATTTAGGGGATATTGAAGGTGTTATTTTATTGGTAGAAGGAGAGGTTTTAGGAGAGTATCCTAATACTCATGAAACACTTCCTAGTCCACTTACAAAAGATATTGGTATTAATAAAGAGTATTATTTAACTTCTAGAAATGATATATCTAAGGTTGTTGTTTATTATTTATCTAGAGTTGATGATGAAATTTATTATGTTCCTGTTACTAAATATTTGAATGATGATAGGGATAAAATAAAAATTATTATTGATGAGTTGTCTAGCAGTTATATTTATGAGTCTAATTTAATGAGTTTTTTGCATAGTAATGTTGAGCTTTTAGATTATTATGAACAAGAAAATGTGTTGTTTTTAAATTTTAATGATTATTTATTTGATAATAACGATAAAGTTTTAGAGGAAGTTTTATATAGTATTTCTTATTCGGTATTTGATAATTATGATGTGTCTATGGTAATGTTTGAAGTAAATGATACATATGTTGGTCAGGTATCTCGGGATGGAGAGGTTTTGGAGAAATAGGGTCTTGGACTCTTTTTTTCTTTTCTTATAAAAAGGTATTGCAACAAAGGGGAATTTATTGTATAATTTAACTTGTCGATGAGTTATGTCTGCGTAGCTCAGCTGGATAGAGCAATCGCCTTCTAAGCGATCGGCCAGGCGTTCGAGTCGCCTCGCGGACACCATTTGAAATTAAACCCTTGTATATCAAGGGTTTTATTATTTTTATTTGATTTTACCTCTTATTTACCTCTTATTTTATTTAAGTTTTAAGTTATTTAATGTATTAACAATGTTACTACGCTTGGTTTCAAACATATGATAATATGTTTTTCTAACTACTTCTACAGAATCTCCTGATTTATCAGCTACTTCATATTCATCGCATCCTATTTCTCATAAAAAAAGTTCTCTAGAGTAGTCTAGAGAATTTTTTATCGAATATTAATTTTTATTTATAGTCTATAACTTGATAAATTTCTATCTTTTTTTTCATCATAATCTATTTCATAAAGGTAGTAACTTTATGATGACAAATTTCGCAACTTTTCTATTCTTTACT
>CALVTC010000006.1 GCA_944359885.1 uncultured Bacilli bacterium
CGTGTAAGATCTATATACTCGCAAACCCTTTATTTATAAGGTTTTCTTGGAGGGGTTAAATAAATTGGTATCAAGCACCCGATACACGGTGATGCCAAACTTTTCTCTTTATTATCCATTTTTATCACTTCCTCATTTTAAATTATAATGATTTATAAGATCATCAGCTTTTTTCAATATTAATAGTATAATCAACCAAATTGTTTGATCACTACTAGCTTTCATTACAACTTTTATTTTCCTCTAAATATTTATTATAAAATTCATCCATTGTAGAAATATATTCTTGATCTTGAATAACTCTATACTTTTCATATTCACTTTCTGCTTTTTCTACTGCCTGTTTATGAGAAATACCACCACTATTTTTTAATACATTTTTTCTCCTAAATTTTAACAAATCATCTGTAGCATTAATCCAATCCTGCATAGTCATAACATGTCTTTCTTTAGCTTCATCTTCTGCAAATACTAAAAACATATTTGTCAAATCATTTAATTTAGTTAATTCTTCTTCAGTCAAATAATTTTTAGCAATTACTACATCATACTTGTATATTAATCCATCAGGTGAGTTTTTCCAATTAGTAAGTCCCATATGTTTTTTATTAGCGTTTGCTCTACTATAAATAAGTTCTGCCGCAGTATGACCAGAAATAGCATAATGAAGTTTGTTTTGAACAATTTTAAAAAATGTATAAGCTTCTTCTGATTTAGGATTATAATCTGTAGAAGTTGCAATGAACAAATCCGTAATCTTTTGATAAGACATTCTTTCACTTACTCTAATTGTTTTAATTCGTTCTAATAATTCATCAAAATATTTAGCATCGTGTTTATTCCCTCTAATAAACCTCTCATCATTTAAAGCAAATCCCTTTATGATATATTCTTTCAACACTTTAGTAGCCCATATTCTAAACTCAGTCGCTTTCTTAGAGTTTACCCGATAACCAACAGCTATAATTGCATCTAAACTATATATTTTGGTTTTATAATTTTTTCCATCATTTGCAGTTATCGAGGAATCCTCGACAACTGCAAATTCATCTAATTCTTTATCTTTAAAAATATTTTTTAAATGTAATGATATATTATCAACACTACATCCAAAAACCTTAGCCATCCCTTTTTGAGTAAGCCATAAAGTTTCATCTCTATATATTGCATCAACCACTACATTCCCATCTTTATCTTTATAAATTAATAAGTCATTCTGTACTTCTAACATATTCATAATTCCTCCCTTCTTTTATATACTAATATTTTACTATTATTTTTGATAATACTCTTCTTATAAACCAATTTTAATTTTTTACCAGTAATAAAATTATTAAAAGATTCCTCGTTTTTGCGAAAATGTGTAAAAACTCGTTTTTCTAATTCCCTTATTTTATAAGGGTTTAGAGGTAGTTTGGCATAAATGTGGCTCGCCCAGTTAATACTTCCTTTTTGGAAACTTTTTTCTTCGTTTGCCATCGTTATCACTTCCTTTTCAAGATATTTGCCAGACTTTTTCATAAAATTTATCATTTTAGACTTGACTTATATATAGTTGTCTTTATTTTGCCAATTCCAAAATATTGAGTTTTCACCTCAGCTTCTTTCAAAATTTTAAAAACTTCTTCATCAGGACATTTATTTGCATAAATTACTTTTTGATTCCAACATTTATTATAAGTTTAGCACAAATCATACACGTAGACTTAGTTACATAAATTGTTGAATTACTTAAATCATAGCCATATTTCAATGCATTTAATATTGCATTTTGCTCTGCATGAACAACTCTACATATTTCTTGTCGTTCACCACTTCTTAAATTATATTTTTTCCTTAAACAGGTATCTAATGTACATGGCATACACCCTTTAGGTACAGAGTTAGTTCCTTTCCTAATATACTTCCATTTAAAACAATAACTGCTCCAACTTTACCTTTTGCACAATTAGCTTTTTTGATTCTTCAAGTGCAATTTTCATAAATTTTTCATTCAATTCAATCACTTCCAAACTATCTATATAAATTTTCTAAAACTCTAGTAAGGCAATCTTCAGCAGTTTTATCAGTATCTGTAAAACTAATTCTAACTAATTTTCCATTCACTTTAAATGTGTAAGGATTCTTTGCTTTTGTAATAACTTCTAATATTCTCTCGTTATTTGGTTTCTTTTATCTATTTTTATAGAACTTATTTTATCAACACCGTCTAGAGTTACATCTTCTAAATTAATGTTTCTACACAACACTCAAGTTTTTCTTCTATTTCTTGCAAATTATATTTACTTATTATTTTCACCAATTTTTATTTTTTCTATCTCTAGTAATAATTTATCAAAATCCGATATATATATTTTATCTTGTATTATTTTGTATTTTTCGTATTCACTTTCTGCTTTCTCTACAGCTTCTTCGTGACTAATATTTCCTTTATGAGTTAAATTATCATAAAAGTTTATTTTAAATATATCTTCTACAGATTTAATCCAATCTTCCATTCTCATAGGAATATGTCTTCTAGCACGGTTTTCTGCTATATCTAAATATAAATTAACTAAATCATTTAATCCTTCTAATTCTTTTTTATCCAAATAATTTTTAGCGATGCTTACATCACTTTTTAATATTTTACCATTAGGTGAATTTTTCCATATATTTATCCCAACGTTATTAATTGTTTTTTTCTATTTCTTTCACTTCTATATTCATAATTTCTAGATAATCTTTCTCAGCTCTAGTTAAATGCGTTTGCATATATTTATCATATTCCTCATGAGCTTTCTTTAAAGCTTCTTCATGAGAAACAGTACCTTTTGTATGTAATATATCATTATGTGTCATTTTTAAAAAACTATCTAATTCATGAACCCAATCTTGCATAGTCATTGTTTTTCTTTTTAATGCATTTATTTCAGCAATGTCAAGATATGCGGACACTAATCGATTTAAAATCTGTAATTCTTCATAGCTTAAATAGTTTTTAGCAATTTCCGTTTCTTTTCTAGTGGGCATATCTCCTTTGAAATTTGTGAGTCCAATATTATCTTTTTTACTATCGACTCTATTATATACTATTTCAGCAGCAGTATTACTTGAAGCGGCATAATGCATTTTATTTTGAACTGTTTTAAAAAAATTAATTGTAATTTCTTTTTTGGGATTATAATCAACTGAAGTTGCATATATATCTAGTATTTTTCTCCAGAAAACTTTTTCACTTGATCTTATATCTCTTATTTTATCAAGGAGTTCGTCAAAGTAGGGATCATTACCATTATTTTTAAATCTTTCTACATTCAAATTATATCCTTTTATTAAATATTCTTTTAATTTTTCGTTTGCCCAAATTCTAAATTTTGTACCTTCATTTGACTTCACACGAAAGCCAATCGCGATTATCATATCTAAATTATAATAATTTTTTGGTTTAGTAGAAAATTCGGAATTTCCGAATTTTCTCATAGTATTTGTTTCTGATAGTTCATGCTCCGAATAAATATTCTTTATATGTTCATTAATTGTAGATTTAGCTTTATTATACAATTTACTTATTTGATCTTGAGTAAGCCAAATATTTTCATCTTCTAAGATAACTTCAACTTTAATATTATCATCTGATTCATATATCATGATTTTATTTTCTATTACACTATCATGTTTCAATTTAATCACCTTCCTCAAATTATAATAGAAATAACAATAGCAAAATCACTATTCTTTTTTTCATCACACAATTTAATATTAATATGCTTATTATTAATTACTACTTTAAAATAAAGCAATTTTACTATTTTTTCATTTCGTGTCATTTGGTACAATTTAGTCAATTGGTAAGTCCCATATATTCTTTATTTGCATCTGCTCTAGAGTATATTATCTCTGCTGCTGTTTGATGCGTAATAGCATAATGAAACTTATTTTGAATAGTTTTATAAAAAGTACTGGCAAGCTCACTATCTTTTACATAATCTATACTACATTCTGCAAATATATCAGTAATCTTTTGATAAAACATTCTTTCACTAGTTCTTATTAATTTTATCTTTTCTAGTAATTCATCAAAATACTCTAAATCACTTCTATTTGCTTTCATAAACCTATCTTCGTTTAAATTATAGCCTTTAACTATATAATTTTTTAATAGTTTATTAGCCCAGGTTCTAAACTTAATTGCTGTTTTAGAGTTAATTCTAAAGCCTAAAGAAATTATCATATCTAGATTGTAATAGTCAATTTCTCTTATGACTTTCCTATTGCCTTCTTTTTGAACTTGTGCAATTTTTGCATAAGTTGAATTTTTACTTAATTCATCATCTTTATATATATCAGCTATGTGTTTTATAATACCCGAACGATTAATTTGAAAGAGCTGAGCTAACATCTTTGTATTTAACCATACATCTTCATCTTTAATTAATACCTCAACATTAAAGTTTCCTTTTTCATCATTATAAAAAACAATATCTTGATTTTCATTTATTAAATTGTTCATTTATATCATCTCCTTTCTTTTTTGGGATGTAAACGCCGTAATCATCTTTATAAATCCATCCCAAAATACTACTAAAATTACTATATTTTATCAAGTATTAATAATTTTTTGCTTTTTTACTAAAACATGCAAGATCTAAAATCGTACAGATCCTTTATTTATAAGAGCTAGCGAAGAAGTTGCAATAAATCGTAATCAACCAGTTGATACTTCCCTTTTGGAAACTTTTTTCTTCGTTTGCCGTTATTATCACTTCCTCATAAATTTATTTCATTATAACATATTTTTTAATTAAAAAGAAAAAACAGAATAAGTCTGCTCTATAAATTTGTTATTTAATTTTTTTAAGTTTTAGGATTATTCTTTTTTGTTATAGAATTTTTCAATTCTAGTTTTTTTAATATAACATTAACAACTAGACCAATTCCATATCCAATTGCAACACCACCAATTATAATTAAAACCATTTCACTAAAATTAAATCTATTAGCAGTAGAAGTCCATATTCCTACAATACTCCCACAAACAATCATCGAACCTAAGTAAATATAATTTATTTTTTCATTAATATCTTTGAAAGTCATATCATTACCTCCTGATAAGAATACTATATAATACGTTTTCCTTATAAATAAAAAAATGTATGCATTTAAAACATACATTTTATTTCTTATTGCCAAACCGAGAAAAAGGATAAATAGTTAAACTTGTTTTTCCGACAATTTCATCTCTCATAACTGGCCCAAAGACTCTACTATCTGTAGAATTAGTACGATTATCTCCCATAACAAAGTACTGATCATCTCCAACTTCTGCTGCAAAATCACTAGTTTCTTTATGTTTAAAATCCTCTTTTACATATTCTCCATTAATATAAAGTTTATTTTCCTTATACTGAATCATATCACCTGGAAGACCAATTACTCTTTTAATTAAATATTCATCTCCTCGATGAATTACCACGATATCAAATCGCTCAATTTCACTAAAACGATAACTCATCTCATCTAATAACATAATGTCACTATTTTCCAACGTAGGATCCATAGAAACTCCATTAACACGAATCGGAGATACAACATATACCTTAATAAATACAACAAGTAAAACAATAAATAGGTAAGGCAAAAATTCTTTAATATAGTTTTTCTTTTTATTCTTTTTTTCTTCTTCCATAAGCCACCAATAGCAAAAAGATAAGGTTTTGCCTTATCTTATTGTTGTCCTCTTTCTTTAATACGATATCCACCAACCATACCTCTTAAGAATGTAAGTTTAGCACGTCTTACTTTACCCCTACGAACTACTGTAATACCAGCAATTTTAGGTGAATGAATTGGAAAAGTTCTTTCTACTCCTACACCACTACTCATTTTACGAACTGTAAATGTTTCTGAAACACTTCCACCACGACGAGCAACTACAACTCCTTCAAAAGCTTGGATACGTTCTCTTTTACCTTCGATAATCTTAACATCAACTCTTACAGTATCTCCAACACGAAATTCTGGGATATTTGGATTAAGTTGTTTTTGGTTAATCTTGTCAATAACGTTCATATAAGTTCTCCTCTCTAAATATATTTTTCAAATGATCATATTCAAATAGCGAAAAGCGGATCACTTCATCAGACGTCTACCATTATAACATACAAGAATCTAAAACGCAAATACTTTTATTATTTTTTGATAGTACAAAAATCACTCTTTGAACTATCATACACCTGATGAATAAAATCATCCTTAGAATTTACTACATTATCTATCTTAATATGCATAGAATTATCAATTTCATAAGGGTAACTTAAAATTTCAAACTCTGGAAAATGATAAGATAACCTACGGAAGCTACGATAATAACGATTCATTGCACTATTACAAATCCTTTGAAATTCATCAAAATCAACTTTCTTATTATGCATCTTAGCAATATTTCTAACGGGAAAATTTCCTTTCACAATAAGAGAAGTACAACCATTTTCTTGAGCAAAAGATGTAAATAATGTCAAAGCATACAAACTAGAAACAGAAATATCCTGAATTCTCTCCTCATCATAATCAAAATCTACATTTTTATTTGCTTGATACATAATTCTATTTAATTTTTTCTCACTAGAATTTAAATTTTCCTTCTTCTTTCCATTATGAAGACAGTAAACATAACAGTCCTTATGATCAATTCCAAAACCTATATTTGGTAACTCAATACTAGCACCATCTTCACCACAAATACGACTGCGAAAAACATATGGTGTCTCATTTCCAGAAGGATTCCAAACATCAACATAATATTCAAAATGACAAGGATATTTTCCATCAATTGTCTTAGTAATATGATGTTTCGAAAATTCTCTCATAGAAGTAAAATCTTCTAAAAAAGCAGTTCTCTTTTCCAAAAACTCAATCGGATTTCTAAAATCTTCTTCTGTTGCATTAAACCATACATTTAATACAGCAGATTCTATAATTTTATCAATATCACCATGAAAATACACATAATCAATATTTTCAAACTCGGGATGCATATTTAAAAAATGAATCATTGCTTTGGTATAAGAAATCAAAGATTGATTAAATTTCTCCTCATTTCTAATTTGAATAACCGGACTAGAATAATCTTCATAATCATGTAATTGAGAATCTAAAATAAAAAATGCATTAAACAAAAAACCATCTATAATAACACCAGAAGAACTACTGGCCTGTGGAACAATCTTATGATAAAAAGAATCTAAAATTTTCTGATCAATATCCATTGTATCACCTACTTAATAAACATAGCATCACCAAAGGAAAAAAAACGATATTTTTCTTGTACTGCCACTTGATACGCATGTAAAATATGTTCTCTACCAGCAAGAGCAGAAACAAGCATTACTAAAGTCGATTTGGGTAAATGAAAATTTGTAATTAAGGCATCGATTGCTTGAAACTGATATCCTGGATAAATAAAAATATTAGTCCATCCACTACACTCACGAAATTCGTGATATAAATTCATAATTGCTTCTAAAGTTCTTGTACTAGTCGTACCAACACTAATAATGCGGCGTCCTTCTTTTTTAGCTTTTGTTAAAAGTTCTGCCACTTCCTTACTCATATGATAAAACTCACTATGCATCTCATGATCTTCAACCTTATCAACATTAACAGGACGAAAAGTACCAAGACCAACATGCAAAGTAATGTAAGCAATATGAACACCCTTATTTTCTATTTCCTGTAATAACTCCTTCGTAAAATGAAGTCCTGCAGTAGGTGCTGCCGCACTACCAACCTCTTTTGCATAAACCGTCTGATAACGAGATTGATCCTCCAACTGTTCATGAATATATGGAGGTAAAGGCATAGTACCTAACTCTTCCAATACTTCAAGAAAAATTCCTTCATAACAAAAAGTAAAATGACGAATTCCATCTTCACCAACAAAAACACATTTAGCTCTTAATTTTCCATCACCAAACGAAACAACCGTTCCCACCTTAATTCTTCTAGCAGGTTTTGTTAAACATTCCCAGGTATCTCCTTCTAAATTTTGTAAAAGTAGCACCTCAATAAGAGCTTTAGTATCCTCTTTTTCTCCATACAACCTAGCTGGAAGCACCTTAGTATCATTTAAAACTAAAACATCTCCTGGTTCCAAATAAGAAATAATATCTTTAAAATGCTTATGCTCTATTTCTCCAGTATTTTTATCAAGAACCATCAGACGAGATTGATCACGTTCTTTTAAGGGAGTTTGTGCAATCAACTCACTAGGCAACTCATAATCAAAGTCTTCTACTGTCATAATAAACATCCTCCTCTAATACAGTATCTTGAATCTTTCTTTGAAATTGTAAAGATTCTTCTACCAATTGTTCCAAATTATCTTCTTGTAATCTTTGCATCAACCAATTAGACTCTTTACCCAAATCACAAGAAAAATCATACCATAAAATCAAATCATCACGTTTTGTAAAATCTGCTGTCTTATGTTCAACAATCGACAACAACACTTCTGGAAATCGTTTTAAATTATCAAAATAAACATTAATAGGATCAATAGAAGTATAATTAGCTAAAATAGAAAGTTCTCCATCTGTATATTCTTCTATCTGAGAATAAAAATCACAATAATAAGTCGCACCTGATAAAACTGTAGTCAATTTTGGCACAGAAAAACCATAATGTCCATAACGTGAAAACCACTGATCAACATAATGAACAAAGCGCAAAAACTTCTCCTTCTTCTCATCTTCCATTCGTAACAAAGACCGATAATGATATTGAAAAACAAATGGATTCATAAACGCTATAGTTTTAATGTTATTACCAATAACTTCACATACACCATCTAAAGAATCTACATTTTCAAAAAACAATTTCCTTTTCATATTATTGTCTTTCAATTCCTAACACTTGATAAGCTTTATCTGTTGCCATTCTACCACGACTCGTCCTCTTCAAAAGACCAGTCTGTAATAAATATGGTTCATAAACATCCTCAATAGTTGTTACTTCCTCTCCGATAGAACTACTTAACGCCTCTATTCCAACAGGACCACCATTAAACTTTTCGATAATAGCAAGTAATAATTCATGATCTGTATTATCAAGACCCATCTCATCTACTTTTAAACGTTCCAAAGCTTCTTTTGTAATAGGTAAGTCAACAACCCCGTTTCCTTTTACCAACGCAAAATCTCTAACACGTTTAAATAAACGATTAGCAATTCTCGGTGTTCCTCGACTACGAGTAGCAAGTTCTCTCGCTGCTTCTTCCTCAATTTCTACCCCTAGAACTCTAGCAGTTCTTTTAATAATATCAGTAAGCTCTTCAACTGTATAAAATTGTAACTTAGAAGTAATACCAAAACGATCTCTTAAAGGAGCAGATAAATCACCAGCTCGAGTTGTTGCCCCAACTAATGTAAATGGTGGTAAATCAATTTTAATATTTCGACTATTTCCCTCACTACCAACGATAATGTCTAAAGAAAAATCTTCCATTGCTGGATACAAGATTTCTTCAATATATCTAGGCATACGATGAATCTCATCAATAAACAAAACATCTCCTGGCTCTAAAGAAGACAAAATAGCTGCCAAATCACCACTTTTTTCAATGCTAGGACCACTTGCAGTTTTAATATTTGTACCAAGTTCATGTGCAATAATAAAGGCAAGTGTTGTCTTTCCTAACCCTGGGGGTCCATATAACAAAACATGGTCCAACGGTTCATTTCTCATCTTTGCTGCCTCAACAAAAATGCGAATATTTTCTTTTACATCTTCCTGACCAATATACTCATCAATGCTTTCTGGACGAATTGTATTATCCATCATCTGATCATCTTCTAAATGATAATTTGTTATAATACTTTCCTCTTGCATAAAAACTAAATCCTCCTATCAACGTAATAGTAACTTCAATGCTTCTTTAATTTGCTCTTCAATAGATAAGCTAGAATCTACTTGATTAATTATCTTCTTAATTTCTTTATCTTTATATCCTAAAGCAAGCAATGCTTCTTGCAATTCTTCTTGAGTCTCCACCACGTCATCAGTAATACCAGTACCAATAAACTCTAGTTTACCCTTAAGATCTAAAATAATCTGACGGGCCAACTTTTCACCAATCTTAGGAAACTTCTTCAAATACAAAATATTTTCTCTTTCAATAGCATCCATAATTCCTTCTATCGATCCAACAGCTAAAATAGGTAATGCCATACGACAACCCAATCCCTTTACACTAATAAGTTTTAAAAATAATTCTTTTTCAGCTTTCGTTTTAAAGCCAAACAAAGCTTCTTCATCCTCTTTTACTTGTTGATAAACAAAAACCTTATAATCTTTACCTACTTCAAATGCATAAGGATTAGGCACATAAATCAAATAACCTACTCCATCATTATCTAAAACAATAGAATTATATTTTAATTCTGCTATCGTTCCCTTTATATAATCATACATATTTCTCAACTCCAAAACTAATTATATACCAAAAGAAGAAAACTCGCAATCAAACAGGAAACATTAACAATTTTATATTATAATACATTTGTTCGTACGTCAAGATGAAAAAAAACTTATAATTTAACATCCTAAATCTCTATAAAACTAAAAAAATAGACAAGCAACAAAAACTTATCTACTTCCTCGATAATAAATTTAACGTTTGAATTTTCTTTTAAGATAAAGAAAAGCCTGAATAAATCTATCTCTAACACTAGGAATAAACCAAGAAGACACAATCATAATCAACCAAATACAATGAATATAATTCCCATCTAAAAATGCATCGATTGTATAACCTATTAATGCTATAAATAGTACCATGATAAGTAAAACCATAAAAAGATTAAGAATATTACGTGCTTCATTGCCAGAAAACGTATCACTACCTCTTCTTCTTAACATCGCATCTGCTTTTTCTTTAAACCCTTGATATCTAGCTATAACATCATCAAAGGAAAGCACCTCTTCACGTCTATAAACTTCATCTCTCATCTCAATACTACCATCTTCTAATAACAAAACATCAATACGAGCAAAATTTTCAACTGGCAAAGAAATATCAAAAGTTTTTCCAAGAAGTCGTATCAATCGATTACGACAAGATGTAGAAACAAAAGATGCCTCATTAATATATACCTTTAACTCAGTATTAATTTTTTTTAATTGAGCTTCCTTATCCATAATATTCTCCTATTAATCTTCTTTTAAATTATAATAAACGTCTTGTACATCATCTAAGTCTTCTAAAGTATCTACTAACTTATGTACTTTTTCTTGTCCCTCTTCATCAAGGGTTACTTCCATATTAGGAATATAAGTCAACTCGCACTCCAAAAACTCTTTTACTCCTGCTTCTTCCAACGCATTTCTTACATTAGTAAAATTCTCAGTATCTGTAGTGATTAAATATTGTTCGCCAGATTTTTCAAAATCTAGTGCACCAGCATCTAATGCCACCATCATCATAGTATCTTCATCATAATCACTTGGGATTACAATAGATCCACGACGAGAAAACATATAACTAACAGAACCATCAGTACCTAAATTTCCCCCTGCTTTTGTAAATGCGCTACGAACTTGTGAGGCTGTTCTATTACGATTATCAGTTAAACAATCTACCATAAAAGCAACACCACCATGTCCATAACCTTCATATCTAACACTTTCATAATTAGCAGCATCATTAGAACCAGTTGCTTTCTCAATGGCCTTATTAATATTATCCTTAGGCATATTTTGTGCTTTTGCTTTATCTACTGCCAAACGCAAAGCGGCATTTTGATTCGGATCAGGACTACCACCTTTAGCTGCTACCATAATTTCTTTTGCTAATTTTTGAAACACTTTTCCACGAGCAGCATCGATTAATCCCTTTTTACGATGAATCGTTGCCCATTTAGAATGTCCACTCATACTAATACCTCCTTTTCCTTTTATATAATATCATATTTAATATGCTTTGTAAATGAAAGAAAAAAATGATAAAATAAAAAAGAAAGAGGGATTTCTATGTATCTAAAAGTAAAAAATAAAAAAATTAAAATCATACAACCACAAGGATTTTGGAATAGATTCAAAGGTCTAAAATTTGTATTAGAACCTATTGATTATGGACTACGTTTTACGAAAAAAAAATTTGTAACTACAAACTTTTTATGCCAAAAAATAGATATTATTTTAACCGACAAAGATGATAAAATCCTATATATATATGAAAAAATGAAAACAGAAAAATATATATTTCCAAAAAGAAAAGTTTATAATGTCTATTTTCTACCTTTAAATACAGCTAAAAACTTTAAATTAAACGAAAAACTAAACTTAATAGAAGAACAAAAAGAAAAGACTGAAAAATAAATCAGTCTCTTTTAGTATATTCTTTTTCCTTTGAAAGAGAAAGAACCTCACTCTGACTAGTAGACATAAAGCCTTCTAAGCATTCACATGGATAAAGAATAAGTCCTAATCTTTCATCACCATCTATCAATTCATAATCTCCTGCAGCAAGCGTCATATAATCTATAAGATTAATCATCGAATTACCATCTTCCTTAAAAAAGGACTGCTGATACATATAAGGATTGCTCTTTGGCCAAGGACTTATCAGGTTAGAACCACTTAAAATTTCTGCTAACCTCTCGAAAGAAACATCTTTTTCGCAAATTAAAACATTACCATCTTGATTGATTATAACACCGTCAGAAAAGACATGATTTTGATATCCATCAACAACATAATACAAATCATCAACAACTTTTCCATTACGATTTGAAACTACTGCAAGCATACCATTAGAATGATAAAATACAAAACCAAAATCAACTGGAGATGCCACATTTCCAACACTATGATGGTAACTCACACTTTGCATAGTAAAAGATGGGAAAGTACATTCTATATAACCTTTTGCATCATCCATCTTAGGAAATATCTGCTGATAAACTGGAATAAAACCATTCAAATAGTACTTGATAGCTGGATTCTTCTGTTCCATAAAAACACCTACTTCATTTATGTGCATTACTATATCACGAGGAATAAAAATTAACAAGAGAAATTTTTCTTCATACTTTAAAAAGTACAAAACAAAAGAGATAAAAGCATACTTTTACCTCTGATTTTTTACTTATCGCGAACCTGTGCTTGATGAGTAGAACATACTTTTTCAATAATTTGATTAAATACTTTCATAACCTCATCATCCGTAAGCGTACGGTCTTGTGCCATAAATAACAAATTATAAGCAAGAGACTTCATACCACTCGCAACATGTTCTCCTTCATAAACATCAAAAACTTCAATAGAATGTAAAAGTCTTCCACCAGCTTTTTTGATTGTTGCTTCAATCTCTTGAGAAGTTAATTCTTTAGGCACAACAAACGCTACATCTTTTGTAATAGTTGGATATTTAGATGCTTCTTTATATTTAAGTGGTTTTACTTTTTGCATCAAAGCTTGTAAAGAAATTTCACAAACATACACTTCATCCTTACAAACTTTAGGATGGACTTGTCCTAAAATACCAATAGGACGTCTATCTAATAAAATCTGACATGACTTTCCAGGATGCATATCAGGAAGAGTACTCTTTACAAAACTATAACGATTTTGAAATCCAAAATAACAAAGAATATCTTCAACAAAACCTTTCATTAAATAAAAATCTACTGGCATACTTCCTTTCCAAGGATTAACAACATACTTTCCCTTCATTAAAAAGCAAGCTTTACTTTCTTCCTGATAACCTTTATCATACGTTTTTGCAATCTCATAAATCAAAACATCATCTACCTTACGAGCTTTATTATATTGATAAACATTTAATAAAGAAGGAATTAAAGTAGTACGAATAACACTTTTATCAACACTCATAGGATTTGGAAGAACACATTTTTTCTTTTTCTCATAATCAAAGCTTTGACTCATATCAGAAGATACCAAAGTATAAGTCTTAACCTCGTTAAATCCAAGACTACGAAGACGACAAGATAAAGCTTTACGATATTTAACATCTCCCACATACTCTCCACGGCGAATTCCGACTGAAGGTAGCGTAGAAACAAGCTTCTGATATCCATAAAGTCTACCAATCTCCTCTGCAATATCATTTACATTAGGATCAATATCAAGTCTTCTTTTAGGAATTACTACTCTAAACTTACCATCTTTTAAAGTATATGGAAAATCAAGTCTTTCAAGTTCAAATTTCATATCCTCTTCCGTAATACGAATTCCCAACATCTTATCTACTTGTTCAGGACGAAATTCTACAATCTTTTCACTCTTATCAACAACATCATGACTAACCATTCCAGATAATACCTTAGCACCTGCATATTTTTCCAACAAATGACATGCTCGATTAATTGCCATCAAAGTATATTCATAATTAAGACCCTTTCCATAACGAATGCTAGCTTCGCTACGAAGATCCAAATGAGCTGCAGTATAACGAATACTTACAGCATCAAAAATAGCTGCTTCGATTAAAATATTTTTTGTAGTATCTGTAACTTCCGTATTTTCTCCACCCATGACACCAGCAATACAAACAGGCTTTAAACCATCAGTAATAACAATGTCACTACTACGTAAAATTCTCCTTTTACCATCAAGTGTAACAACTTCTTCTCTATCTTTTGCATCTCTTACTAAAATATGGTCCCCTAAAGTATCCTTATCAAAGAAATGAAGAGGCTGACCAAACTCTAGCATGACATAATTAGAAATATCTACAACATTATTAATCGGTCTCATACCAGCAGCAAGAAGTCGTCTTTGAATAAATTCAGGAGATTCTCCTAATTTTACATCTGTAACCATTTTTGCTAAATAATAAGGGCACTTATCTGTTTCAACATCCAAAGAAAAATGATTTTTAATAGAATCAGACTCTTCATGATAGCTACAATCTGGTAATGTTACCTTACGATTTAAAATTGCCGCAATCTCATATGCAAAACCAATATGATAATAGCAATCATTATTACGATGTTTATGAATATCTAACTCATATAAAGTAGACTCAAGTCCCATATAAACAAGAGGATCACGACCAATAGGTGCATCACTTGGTAATTCTTCTATTCCACGAGCATACGCCTCATCCGTCTTCTCTTCAAGTCCTAACTCATACAAAGCACAAATCATACCATTCGATTCAATACCCCGAATCTTACTAGCTTTAATTTGAAAATCTCCAGGTAAAACTGCACCAGGCAACGCAACAATTACTTTTAACCCGTCACGAACATTAGGAGCACCACAAACAATCTGTTGCAATTCATCACGACCAACATCCACTTGACACAAATGTAAATGATCACTATTAGGATGATCAATACAACTAATAACTTTCCCTATTACTAAATGATCAATATGATTAGTAATTACCTTTTCAACATTAATACCAGCTTCTGTAATTTTAATAGCTAACTCTTCTAAATCTTGATCACTAATATCAATATAATCTTTTACCCATTCTAAACTAATCATTACAATCTAACTCCCCTCTATCAAAATTTTTAACTTCTCGTAAATCTGTATTGTAAAAAACTCGTAAATCATTAATATCATACTTAAGCATCGCCATACGTTCTGCACCAAATCCAAAAGCAAATCCACTCCAAACCTCAGGATCATAACCACTCATACGTAACACATTAGGATGAACTACTCCAGCACCCGCAATCGTAATCCAACCAGTATTTTTACAAATATGACAACCCTTACCTTTACAATTAAAGCAACTAATATCTACCTCAACAGAAGGTTCCGTAAATTGATAATAACTTGGTCTAAAACGTGTTTCTACATCATTACCAAATAACTTTTTAACAATAACATCAATTGTTCCCTTCAAATCGGATAAAGAAATATTTTTATCAACCAATAATCCCTCAATTTGCATAAACTGATGAGAATGAGTCGCATCATCATCATCTCTACGATACGTTTTCCCAGGGCAAATAACTCTAACAGGAACTTCTCCCTTTCCTTTTAACATAGTACGAACTTGTACAGGAGACGTCTGACTACGAAGTAAAATCTCTTCACCCTCAAGATAAAAAGTATCCTGTGCATCTCTTGCAGGATGTCCCTTAGGAATATTTAACATTTCAAAGTTATACTTATCTTCTTCCACCTCAGGTCCATCAACTACATCATATCCCATGGACATACAAACTTCTTCTACTTCTTCAATTAACTTTTCCAAAATATTAGGAGCACCTTGACTTACCCTCGTACTAGGAAGACTAATATCAATAGCTTCACTCTCAAGTCTTTTATTTAACTCTTCTTCCTCTAGATGACTTCTAATTTCATCATAGCGAGACTGAAACAAAGTACGAACGGCATTAACACTTTGTCCAAAAGCTTTCTTTTCTTCATTAGGAACATTTTTTATTTCACTATTTAACTCTGTAATAAGTCCCTTTTTACCCAAATATTTTACTCTTAAATCATTCAAGTTTTTTAAATCAGTAACATGATCCAATTCTTCTAACATAGTATTCTTTATTTCTTCTGCTTTCATTAAAACATCTCCTTTACTTTTCTTAAACTTTTAATAGAATATTCATACTCCGGATTACGACCATTAGGATCATAATACCAAGAAGAAATACCTAGATTTCTAGGAGCAATAACATCTTTCCAAAAATTATCTCCAACCATCATACATTCACTAGGTAAATAATCTCCACAAGCACGAATATAAGCTTCTTGATGAGGTTTAAAATAATACTCTCCTCCATAAACTTCCTCAATATAAGGAAGTAGACCAACTTTTTTTAATCTTTCTCTTTGAATATCAGAAATATCATTAGTACAAACGACATTCTCTATACCTAAAAAATGTAAATAAGACAACACTTCCTCTGCACCATCAATCACCGTACCTGGATACGCTAAATGTAGAGAAAACCACTTCCTAAAAAAATCCTCTGAAACTGAAAAATCCGCTCTGTTCTGACAGTAAGCTGCTATCATGGAAACATCAAAATTCAAGAATCGATCTTCATACTCAGAAAGTAAAGACAATAAGGTATGTCCCTGAGAAACAGATATATTATCTTTAAAAAATGCATCTTCTGCTTTTAAATCACGCTTCATTAAAGTATCATCCAAATCCCATATCACTCTTCGAATCATAACATCCTCCTAAAAATAATTGAATAATCGCTAGACACTTATTTATATACCAAATATTCTTATCAAGCATCTAAATTTTCTTTTTACAGAACAAAAGAATTAAGTAAGCTTAATTTACCTTGGTCGCAACCTTCCAATCCTCCTGCTTCATAGACTAGGTATTTCTACTTCGTGATTGCCTAACATCCGATAGTTGCTACCGTAGTTTTCTTTTGTTTCTTCTTTTTCTATTTTAATTCCATCATATACTTCTTTAGTCCTTCAAACATAATATTATAACTGGTATTATAATACCTATCATGATAACTTCCCATTTCTTATATCCACAGACACTGCATTCCTTGTGACTTGAATAAAATTATTCTATGTGTATTTGTGAATTAGTTCTACTTGATTAATTGTAGGTTGCAAACGAAAACAATAAGTTCTATACATAACATTATTGATATCAAGGTTTCAAATTTGCATTTTGAGAAACAGATTTCTTTCGTTATTCTTGCAATTTTTTCGTTTACTTTTTGAACCATTCCTAGTTTAAAATCTATCAAATATTGTAGAATTTTACTTATCTAATTTTTATTATAAGAGTCTTATAAATAAAAAAATAACTATAAACTTAAGGGTGTATAAAACACGGTACCACCTTAATTTATAGTTATTAAACTACCTCATTATCTTAACGCGATTAACGCCTATAATTTTGTTATAGGGACTCCTAAGACGAATTCATAAACAATTCTTATCTGTTCACACCACCCACAGACTCTCTAAAAAGAATAAATTTATTACTACTTCTTAATCAACATCGATATGCCTATTATAACATAATATCTAAAAAAATCAATCTAGAAAAAAGAATTAAATAGTCATTAATTCTCCTTCTTTTGCCTTTAACATTTCTTCTATCTTTTTATTATAGGTTTGTACCAATTCTTGTACTTCTTTTTCCATACTTTTCTCAATATCTTCAGGTAAATCTTCTGCTTCTACCATTTCTAATGCTTCATGTCTATTATTACGAACAGAAACCTTAGCATCCTCCGCTATAGCTTTTACTTGCTTCGTAAGTTCACGACGACGTTCTTCTGTCAAAGCAGGAACAACAATACGTACAGTTTCCCCATCATTATTAGGAGTATATCCTAAATTAGCAGCAAGAATTGCTTTTTCAATTGCTCCTAAAGAACTTCTATCAAAAGGTTTAATAAGTAATTGTGTAGCTTCTGGTACAGAAATAGTAGCAAGTTGTTTTAAAGGTGTCATACTACCATAATACTCTACCATAACACCATCCAAACTAGCAGGATTAGCTCTACCAGCTCTAACAGACGTAAATCTTTTCTCTAAATTCTTTAGAGTACTTTCCATATTTTCTTTCGTTAATTTGATAATATCATTATCCATTAAATTCATCTCTCCTTATATTTATTATAATATAAACAAAAAAGAAAGAAAAGAAAAAACAACAGAAAACAAAATATGCATCTATTGTTTAATCATTTCATATCCCTTATTCGATTTAATATCGAAACAAGAAAGCAGTAAAATATCAAAAGCTAAATTTTGACAATCACTTTCCATATTTTCTTGATCAGGATAACCATAAATAAGTTGATAATTAATAGAAAGTGCATCCTCTATTACTCTTTCTGCTTCTGGAAAAAATTTATACTCTGTATTTTTAGAACGCATAATAAGATGACTATCCTCTCCGTAACCAAAGAAAACATTTTCTCCTTCTAAATCTGAAATAGCATCTCCACTCGCAACAGAAATAGCCTGTAATACCAAAGAAGAGGCCACCCTATCAAGTTCGCTCTTAGAAGAATATTGACCTAGTAAAGCTTGAAAAACAAAGCTATCATCAAAAGAACAGATTTTATCTATAATTTCATCATCCATGATACTTGCATTTTCTAATTTTTGAAAAACTTCTTTTTGTTCTTCCTCATCCAAAACGGAATCCAAGAAAACACAAGAAGAAGGAGAAGGAAAACTATTCACATCTTCTCCTACTGTAAAAGAATAAATTTTCTCCATAAAAATCCCCCTTAAATATATTGTGAAAGTAAATCTAAATATTCTTGCTCCAACTGTTCAGCACTTTTTTCATCAACCGAAATATCTTCGTGAATAGAAAAATCAACAGAGCCTAAAACTTTTCCATCAGAAATTACATAAACAATAGGTAGCGAATCATTCTCTTTCAACTGTAATTTATCAACAAATTCTTGATATTTTTTACTTTTCTTATTTTTAATTGTCTCTGGATTAAAATAATAAACTTCACTAATTTTTTCTTCTTTTAAAACACGATTTAAAACTTTTGCTCCGAAAGTAGACCATTCAGAGTCAGAATCCCCCAAAAACAAAATACCAGATTTATTTTCAAACAATTCCAAAACATCATCTATCGTAGCATATTGAAAAGGATTTTCTTCGCTAACGGAATATTCATTAGCAAACATTTCTGCATCCGTTAACTCTTCTGTCTTTTTAACAGAACATCCGGAAACTAAACACAAAATACAACATAATACGATAAGACCTACTACTTTCCTCATATCTACTCCTATATTAAATTATGCACTTTTAATTTGACTCATAACTTCATCTGCGAAATTTTCTTGTTTTTTCTCAATTCCTTCACCAACAGCAAAGCGTTTCATAGAAACAATTTCTCCACCATTAGCTTTAACATAATTTAATACATTGGTATTAGAATCCTTAATAAAAGCCTGTTCTTCCAAACAAATTTCTTTATAGAACTTATTAAGTCTACCAGTAACCATTTTCTCAGCAATATCAGCTGGTTTTCCTTCACCTAAAACTTGCTCTTTAATAACATGAGACTCTCTTTCAACCATATCTGCAGGTACTTCACTACGTCTAATTGCAACTGGATTCATAGCAGCAACATGCATTGCAACATCTCTTGCTACATCTTCTGTTGCACCATCTAATACTACAACAGCTGTAATTTTTCCTCCCATGTGAGAATAAATTCCAAATACTTGACTATCTGTTTTCTCAATTCTTTCGAATCTTCTAAAACTAATTTTTTCTCCTATTTTAGCAGTAAAATCAACAATTGCAGCATCAATAGTATCACTACCACCTTCAATAGTTAATTGATTAGCATCTTCCATACTAGTAACAGGATTATGTAATAAAGTTAAACGAATATCTTCTAATAACTTTTTAAAACTATCATTTTGACTAACAAAATCAGTCTCACAATTAACTTCTAATAAAACTGCAACATTTCCTTCAGCTTGTGCCTCTGTTAATCCTTCAGCAGCAATTCTTCCCTCTTTCTTCGCAGCTTTACTAATTCCCTTTTCTCTTAACCAATCAATGGCCTTTTCCATATCACCACTAGTAGCTTCTAACGCTTTCTTACAATCAAGCATTCCAGCACCAGTTCTTTCTCTTAATTCTTTAACATCACTTGCTTTAATCATTTGTATCCTCCTCTTCATACAATAAAAGGGTGAACAACCATCCACCCTCCCAATTCTAGTTTATCATAATTATTTAGATAATACTTCTACTAATTCAGCTTTTTTCATTGTAGAATATCCTTTAACTCCAGCTTCTTTAGCTTTTGCCTTTAAATCTGCAAGAGTCATAGCTGAATAATCAACAACGTTATCTTCAACTTTTTCAACATTTTCTACTTTTTCTTCTGCTTTTACTTCTTCTTTTGTATTTTTAACTTCTTTAACCACTTTTTCTTCTTTTACAGCATCTTTTTTATTTGCCTTTTTCTCAGCTTTTGCTTTATCATCATCATTAACATAGTCAATTATTTCATTACCATTAACTTCAGCAATAGCATTTGTTAATACACCAAGTAATAACTTAACTGCACGAACAGCATCATCATTACCAGGAATAACATAATCTACTAAATCAGGATCACAGTTAGTATCTACGATACCAAATACAGGAATACCTAAAATATGAGCTTCCTTAATAGCATTTTCTTCCTTACGAGGATCAACAATTACCAAAGCTTGAGGTAATTTTTTCATTTCACGGATACCTCTTAAGTTCTTATCTAACTTAGCATATTCTTTCTTAATTTGAATAACTTCTTTTTTAGGTAATAAATCGAATGTTCCATCTGCTTCCATTTTATCAATATCATCCATTCTCTTAATTCTAGAACGAATAGTCTTAAAATTAGTTAAAGTACCACCTAACCATCTTTCATTAACGAAATACATATTAGTTCTAGTAGCACATTCTAAAGCAGCTTCTTGAGCTTGTTTCTTAGTTCCTACAAATAAAACTTTTCCACCTGCCTCAGCAATTTGTTTCATTGCTTCATATGCTTCTTCTAACTTTTTAACTGTCTTTTGTAAATCGATAATATAAATATCATCTCTTGTAGTATAGATGTACTCCTTCATCTTAGGATTCCATCTTCTTCTTTGATGTCCAAAATGAACACCAGCTTCTAATAAATAACTCATTGATACTATAGCCATAAATATAATTCTCCTTTTCGTTTTTCTCCTATTAGTTTCTAATATTCATCACCCTAAGGCACTAGACAAATAAATTCACTAATATGTTTATTTTTATTTAGATAATGCTTCTACTAATTCAGCTTTTTTCATTGTAGAATATCCTTCTACATTAGCTTCTTTAGCAGCTTTCTTTAATTCAGCAACTGTCATTTTAGAATAATCAACAACTTCTTTTTTAGCGTCTTTCTTCTCTACCTTACTAGTATTAGTAGTCTTCTTTTCACTCTTAACTTCTCCTACAAGACTAACTTCATGTCCAATTACTTCTTCTTGACGAGTAACTTTTCCTTCTTTACCATCACGTGCAATCTTTACAAATTCACTAAACATCTTAGGATCATTAATAGCAATTTCAGATAACATCTTACGGTTAACTTCAACTCCTGCTTTTGTTAAACCTTCGATAAATCTAGAATAACTAATACCATTTTGTCTACATGCTGCATTAATTCTAGTAATCCATAACTTTCTAAAATTTCTCTTCTTTTGTTTTCTGTCTCTAAATGCATATTGTCCTGAATGCATTAATTGTTCTTTTGCTGACTTATAAAGTCTATGTTTACTACCAAAGTAACCTTTAGCTTGTTTTAATACTTTTTTATGACGAGCTTTTGTAACTGCTCCATTCTTAACTCTTGCCATGTTTCTTCCTCCTTCAACTTGCTACATCACATTAAATTAAATTTTTTAATCTCTTTTGATCTGACTTACTTAAATTAGATCCTTTTCTATTCTTTCTATTAACATCTGTTGATTTACATCCAGTATTATGACGACTTCCTGGACGACCAATTTTATAATCATTTTTACGTTTATTTACTACTTTCGCAGTTCCTTTATGTGTTTTAATTTTTGGCATAACTTTTTCCTCCTACTATTTGTTTTTCTTTGGAACCAATAACATTGTCATGGTTCTACCGTCTAATTTGGGATTTTGTTCTATATCCGCAATATCACTAACTCGAGATGCAAACTGTTCTAATACTTCGCGTCCTAACTCCGTATGAGCCATCTGACGTCCTTTAAAACGAACAGAAAGTTTAATTCGATCACCTTTTTCTAGATATTTCGTAGCATTTCTAAGTTTAGTCTCAAAATCTCCAACATCAATAACAGGTGATAAACGATATTCTTTCAACTCAGACATATTAGCTTTTTGTTTTTTTAATGCTTCTTTTTCTTTCTTCTTCTTTTCATAACGGTATTTGTTATAATCCATAACTTTACATACCGGTGGATTAGCATTAGGACTCATTAAAACCAAATCAAGATTAGCATAGTTTGCTAAAGTTAACGCATCTTGTATAGATTTAACTCCAACTTGCTCTCCATTAGGTCCAATAACTAATACTTCACGAGCTCTAATTTGATCGTTAATAGGCAAATTTCCCTTATTGCTTGCTATAATTAACACCTCCATATATTACAAGAAAAAGAAAAGTGGATATAACATTATATCCACTATCAAACCAAAACATAACAAAATAACTTTGTTTCTTAGGCTTAGAACCCATCGCTAGTTGCAATCAGGTGGATATAAATCTCTTTCCTTTTTTCTCGACTAGTAAAATTATATGTAATATTTACTTATTTGTCAACAACTTTTTATTTTTTTAAAACTAATTTTAAATAACAAAATCTATATTTCATAAATTGAAATAGAAAAATACCTTGTTCTACTACTAAATTTAACATATTATCGACTTCTTCCAGTATTACTCTTTTGGTAAACTGCTCCAACAAATTGACGACCAATTTTACTTTCGTCCACTCTACCCTGACTATTAGAATAATAATTAGGATCTAAAATAGTATCATGATAATCATAAATAATATTACTTTGATCTAATCCTACATAATCAAACTCTTTAGCTAAAGCTTTTCTTAAATCTATAGAATAAGTATTAATTTCTCCCTCAGGAGCAACTTCTACACCAGGTACAATAACTCCATTCCATAATTGTTCATCTTTTGCCCAGGCAGGCATATTATTTTTATAAATCCAACCATTTCCAGCACAAGCTCCAACATAAACAAAAATATCTTCAGGTCTACTTGCTTGACGATATAAAGCTTCAATTGTCATAATTGGAAGTTTTTTATCAATCATCTCACCACCACAATGAGCAACAGCAAGAATCCCTTGTTTTCTATCCTCTGCAACTACAACTGGACAATCAGCGACTGGATGACCTAACGCAACACCATCTAAATCACTTCTAATCATTAAAATATCCTCAGGAATATCTGTCCAACCATTAGGATAAGCATTAACATAATCACGTGTAATTTCAAATACAGATCCATCTAGATTTTTCTGATCTGCCATAAACATATGACCCCAATCAAATCCATAATCTCTCGCCATATTCTTACGATGTTCCATAAACACACGGCGCTTATCATCACCAGTTAAAGTATAAGACTTCAATTCATCTAATGTAGACATCTGATGAATCTCCATTAACATCTTTTTGTCTGTATCCGTTAAATTAGAAAAACGAACTGTACCAGTATTCATAGTACCATATATGTTCTTAGAGTCAATTAACGTTATTTTATTCATAATATATAATCTCCCCCTCATAGTGGCTACATTATACCATAAAAATACATTTTCGTCAAATTAAACAAAATCTCGATAGTGTAAAATTATTTGGGGCAAACAAAAAAAGAAAGACCTTAATGTTATAATAAACTTGAAACCATAAAATAACGGAGGTCTTTCCTATGAATATAGTATCACAATTTCATAACTTTTTGGAAGAAAGTTTTAATTCTTTTTTTAAAAAACATTTTCTAGAGTCTAATTTTTGGAATAAATCATCTTCTATTGATTACCATATTAGTTTTATATAACAAAAGGAGAAAAAAGCATTTGGTCGGCGTACAAAACATTCTCGCAAATGCTTTTAAATAAAGATTTAAGAAAAACTATCAATCAGTGAAGATTTCATATGGTGACATGCTACTACCATCTCCTGATGCTACTGACACTCCAGGTACGAGTGAAACAGACGGGCGAACACCATTAACAGTATTAGAATCACCAGTATTTATAACGCCAGAACTACCAAAACTCATAATAATAGCCCGATTACCACTACCATAAAAAAAGGGAGAAGATAAATACCAATCACTACCTGTATACAAATAATAATTATTATTATCAGAACTACTACCTCCGGCAAGCATCACTTCATCTGACGTTAATAGTCCAATAGGGTATGTTAAAGCTCCATTACCATTTTCACTATTTACAGTAAAAGAATCATTATCAGAACAAGTAATATCTGGTATTCTGGAAAGATATAATCGGTCTCGTGGGGCAAAATAAGAAGCATACATACCAGGATTTGAATCTTTTCCTAATAAACCACCCCCTGTAATATTTCGATCATTACACCATACGGTATCTTCTAAATAATTAGAATAATTAATTAAACTTGTCTGATACCATGTATCAATATAATTTTTTATCACAGAATCATTTGTATTAGTAAACATCTCTTTTTTCGCATCTTCAATATCTTTCCCATTCTGTAACAGAATACATTCTATAACATAACCACCATACTGGTAAAGGTAATATACCTCAGCACAAGTACTACTATCAGCAAGGCAAGAATAATGTTTACCAGCACGAGAATCCGATTGTTCTTCATCCCACCAATCTAAATATATTCTTGATGTATCAACCAAGGTATATTTTTCACCATCCCAGGTTACATCATTTCCAAATACTCCATACTGAGACGAAAGTTCATTCATAACGACCGAAGAAGATGGATATCTTGTTCCATACATATATCCTACATCTGCTGGAGAATTAGTAGTATTATTAAAGACACTCGTTCCAATTAAAGAACTATCTCCAGTATTACTACAGCTTCCATCACTACCTGGTACTCCGTCATAGATTAATTTTACTCCTCCAGTATCTGTAGTTCGCACAATTAACCAACAATAATCCGCAAATAAAACATGATTATTATCCACATCTCCACGGTAATAATAGATTGGATATAAATCATTTTCTGTTCCTGCCCTTGTATAAACTCCTTTTCCATTTGTATCAGATGCTATCTGTCCAAAATTAATCCCACTACTGGACGAAACATAAGTACTAGATATATTATCCATAACAGACCGACTTTCAATTAAACTATATAATGTTGGGCCTGTATAAACTTCACCATCCATAGATTTAGAGATAGATACTTTGCCCCAGATTGCTCTAAGTATGACATCATTCTCTGGAATAATAAAGTAATCATCATTTATCCTAGTAACTCCATCACTAATAATTTCCCATCCTTTAAACTCGTATCCACTACAATTTGGTTCCTCTTCAGCGATAGACACTACATCAAATACAGAATGAGCTTCATCTTCTGGAACATTTTCTACGCTACATCCATCTGGAGCGTTACCATCATAGATTACCTGATAACTTTCTTGTAATGCTGGAGTTAAGGTACTATTTACATTTTCATTTTCATTTTGACTTTGTATCATTGATATTATTTGTTCTCTTCTATTTGTTGGATATACTCCTCCTTGACCGATCAGTTCATCTTTTAACTTCAAATTCATAGAAAGATTTGCATTACTTCCTGATCTAAAATTGGATATCGTCCAAGTTATCTTCTGTAATCCGTTTTCTTCCTCTAACGTCACTTCTCCTTCACTTACAGTGATATTATCTTCACTTTCCAAAATAAAATAATCATTCTCAATATAATCTACAATCTGAAAGCTATCATAAGGAGCTGATACTACACTCGCATCAAACAAAACATTGTTTAGTGTTTCCATATCAGCTATAAATTGATTGTCACTGACTTCTTTAACCGGATCTAAGATACTTCCTCCCATTTCATACTGAATCCCATTAATGGTAATATAAGGATACTCACTTTTTAAATACCGATATTGTGCAATTTGATTCGGTGTATCTTCATTAGGATATCCATCTGTTAAGAATAGAACAATCATCTCTCTATTTTCTTCTTTTTCATAATCTTTTAAAATCGTATCTACATTAACTAATGCTTGGTAATAATTGGTAGTTCCAGTTGCCAGTATATTATTCACTTCTTGTGTTAATAAATCCTTATCATTCGTTAAGCCTGATACAATTTGTGACTCTGTATCAAAGGTAATCAAAGCTGCTCTATTTTCTCCATTAGATAACAAACTTTCTAATAACTCTATTGTATCTTGTTTTACTCTTTCTAGTTTGTCTCCCACCATAGAACTGGAAATATCTAATACAAAGATAATATCTGTATAAGAATTTCCAGTCATCGGAACAGTAGATACATCAAACCTAACTTCAGCAGTTCCTTTTTCTACCCATTTTCCACTTTTCTCTACTTGCCAGGAACCTGAATCATTATTTTCGTAACTAGTATTTTCTGAAGTAATAATAACAGAAGATACCGGTGTTGATACCGCAAAAGATGGTGTAATAAGTCCTATCATAATAACTAATATTATCATCCCAAAAGCAATAACCACATTCTTATGTCTATTTACAAAACCATTAATCCTTTTTAACATACCTATTCTCCTTTATTATCACTTATGATACAATCATAAAGGTAGATACTTTATGATGTATAAATTCGAGATTTTTCTATTCTTTTCTACACTAAATATACTATATTTTAACATCTTTTACAATGAGATACCAAATTTTATAATGAAAAATATAGTAATTTTAGTAAAATCTCTTTTCTTATTTAGTCAAAATTTTAGTCATTTAACAAAATGGGAACTATAATCAAAAAATGGCGAAATCATAAATTTTATTTAAAAATTTAAATATATAAATAAACGATATACATAAATAATAAAATAAATTTCTATTTTTACCTTTGGCTGTCGACATATATTTTAATGTTTATAATTCTTTTAACAAAAACTTATCATAATTAGTCAAAAAATTGGTCAAAGGCAAAAATACTATGATAAAACAAGGTAAAATCATAGAGTATCTACCTTTCTGAAATAGATTATAACGAAAAAAAAAGATAGAAAAATGTAGAAATATAGACTATTGATTAATTTTATTAATAATTAAAAAAAGAAAGAATTAAAAATTAACTCTTTCTTCAATATAAGGAACAACATCTTCTAGTTTTAATACAATTTGCTCCATTGTATCACGATCACGTAAAGTAACAGTACCATTATTAATAGTTTCATCATCAATTGTAACTGCAAATGGTGTTCCTATAGCATCACATCTTCTATATCGTTTTCCAATAGAAGCAGTCTCATCATAACTAGTCATAAAATGTTTAGATAACATTGCATAGACTTCTTGTGCTTTCTGTCCATGATATTTCTTATTTAAAGGCAAAACAGCAACTTTATACGGTGCAATAGCAGGATGAAATTTCATAACCTCACGAACAGTTCCATTTTCCAAAGTCTCTTCAACATAACTTTGATCAAGTAAAGCAAGTACTAATCGATCACAACCCACAGTAGACTCAATAACATAAGGAATATACTTTTCATTAGTCTCTGAATCCAAATATTCTTGAGAAACCCCAGAAAACTCTTGGTGACGAGATAAATCATAATTAGTACGATTATGAGTACCGTTAATTTCTCCCCATCCAAAACTAAATTTATATTCAATATCACATGCTTCCTTAGCATAATGAGCTAACTTCTCATGATCATGAAACCTTAATTTTTCATCTTTTAATCCCAAATCTAAGAAATATTGCTTTGCATATTCCTTAAAATACTGATAAAGTTCGCTATCTATTCCTTCACGACAAAACGTTTGATACTCCATCTGTTCAAACTCAATAGTTCTAAAAGTAAAGTTTCCTGGTGTTATCTCATTTCGAAATGCTTTTCCAATTTGCCCAATACTAAAAGGTAGTTTTGCTCGCATAGTACGTTGAACATTTAAAAAGTTAACATATTCTCCCTGTGCATTCTCAGGTCTTAAATAAACCTTATTCCCACTATCTTCTGTAACACCACGCCTAGTTTCAAACATTAAATTAAACTGACGAATATCTGTAAAATTACTTTTACCACAATTAGGACAAGGAACATGATGAGTACGAATATAATCCACCATCTCATCCTGAGTCATTCCATCTGCATCTGCACTTGGATCAAAATCATCAATCAAATTATCTGCTCGATGACGCATTTTACATTCTTTACAATCAATTAACGGATCAGAAAAACTAGAAACATGTCCACTAGCTTCCCAAACTCTAGGATGCATTAAAATAGCGGCATCTACTTCATAAGCATTACTTCTTTCCTGAATGAAACGTTTTCTCCACGTATCCTTTACATTATTTTTTAATCTAGCACCCAAAGGACCATAATCCCAAGTATTAGCAAGTCCCCCATAAATTTCACTACCTTGAAAAATAAAACCATACTGCTTACAATAATTTACTAATTTTTCCATTGTTAAATTTCCCATTATATCACTCCTAAATATTAATCTATGAACATACAATAAGTACAATTACCTAAAAAAGAAAAACTCCTAGAATAATATAAGGACGAGAATTTCCCGCGGTTCCACCTTATTTATTCCAGAAGAATCTACTTTTAATCCATACTGCTCACGGTTTTCCAGACCGGTCATCACACTTATTAATCTTACTATACAAAACGAATAAGTCTATGTCAAGAAATAATCAAAAAAATTACCAAACCAAATAACGATATTTCATAATAGAAACCTTAGAAGAAGGATATTTCTTAATCTTAGCTTGTCTTGCATATTGCAAAATAGAAGAAATAAAAGTTACTAAAGAAAAGACAGTATAAACAAATAAAATTCCAAATAAGATTAAAAAATATAAACTAGCATGTATTAACACAAGCATTAATAAGCATAAAGCAACAAGTCCAATAAAAGTTCCTATAAAATCCACTATAAATAATTTTTTATTCATACAACCAACCCCCATTTGATTGGTCATAGTATACCACAAATCGAACAAAAAGTCAAGTTGACATCAACTTGACACTTACTAAAATATATCATTTTAAATGATTACGATATCGAAAACTACCACTATCTGCTCGCTCAAGATATCCTTTATAACTAGCCAAAACACTCTCTTCGTTATCCGGATGATGTGTACGTAAATATTTTAATTTCTTACGAATTTTCTTCTTAGTTCTACCTTGCAATAAAATATATAACTTTTTCTTTTTCAAAACAAATCGATAACCCAAAAAAACAAACCCATGGTGACTCTCTACAATTTGAGTCTTTTTATTAAAACTTAACTTTAACTCTTTTAACTGATTATTAATCTCCTGATAACAATATCTCAAATACTGCTTATCCTCATGCATTAAAACAAAATCATCCATATAACGTACATAACACTTAATATGTAACTTTTCCTTAATAAAATGATCCAAATCATTTAAATAATAAATAGCTAAAATCTGACTCGTCATATTACCAATAGGAAGTCCCTTTCCTTTAACATAATACGGTAAACTCTCTAATTCTTTAATACGATAAGACAAATCCATATTTTTTCGTTTTAACCTACTAATTTCCTTAGAAACTAAACTTTGAATCTGTCTATAAATATAATCTTCATCTGTACTACATATAATTTTCCATAAAAGATTCAAAACATCTGGATCATGTATTACTTTTTTTACCTTCTCAAAAAGCACTTCATGATCAATAGAATAAAAATACTTAGAAATATCACACTTTAAAATATAAAACTTATCATGATTCATTTTTAAATGATTAATATATTTCTTAATGTAATAAATTCCCTTAGAAGTTCCCATACCAGGTCTAGTCGCAACATTCATAGGAATTAATTTGGGTTCCAAACTTGGATATAAAATATATTTACTAATCAAATGATTAACAATTTTATCTGTCATCTGTTCACTCATAATAATACGATATTTAGGATCCCTAAGTAAAAAGACATTATATCTTCCATGAAAATAACTTTTATTTTTTAATATCTGATATATCTTAAAAATATTACATGAAAAAAACAACTCAAACACTAATATCTTATCTTTATGTTTGGTATTTAATCGTATTGTATGAAAAACATCAATAATTCTAGAAATATCTACTAAATTATCATAATTATCAAACTGATTGTTCACTCCGAATCACCCCATATGTAATTTTTCTAATTTCTAACAAAAAATTAGCAATCGATTCATACCTTTTAAAACTAATAAATTTTCTATGATAACTAACTCTCATATAATAATCGAGCATAGAAAGTTGAATTAACAACCTTTTTAAATACTTCATCTTAATTCTACTTACTGACTCTATTCGATAAGAAAAAATATTCTCAATCAATAAATACATAGTTCTTTCAATATTATTTTTTAATACATATTCTTTATTTGGAAAATTAACTAATTGTTTAGCAATATAATTCATCGTCTTTTCACTACAAGATAATAATTTAAAACTTTCATTAGAGCTCATCAATAAACTCCTTAATTTTAAAGTAATTATTAGAATCTTTTAAAACCAAAAGACGAATTCGTCCTACTAAACTATCCAACATTGTTTGATTATTATAAAATTTTTGTGCTTCTTCTAGTTGTGAAAAATAATTGTTTTTTCCTTCTTGTAATTCTAATCTATCTTCTTGTTCAATAACATAATGAATATGTTTATGTTGAAGAGTTGCTAAAACTTTTTCTAAAACTGCAATAGGAAAACCAACCTTATCATTTTTTATTTGATAAGAAAACAAATAAGAAATAAGTAAACTATCCATACCATAAGTAACATAAAAACTCCCAGATAATAATAAAACAATAGAATCGGGAAAATTTCTTTTTACTTCATTATATTTATCTTTTAATTTCATAGTAATCTCCTAAATAAATAAAAACAATATAGTGCTAACTACCAAAGAAATAATACTATTCCTAAGATAATATCTATATTATATTTTCTGGTAACAACCATAGGTTAATCTTGTTTCCAATCTACTAAGATTATGTTTTAAAACATTACTTCCTCTCATTATCAACCTTAGTCAATAATACTCGGTACATTAGTAATCATTACTAACTCGTAGTAGGAATCTGGACGCACGCCGAGACTATTCGACACATTCGTAGCACTTAAGTTGCCAGTCGTATTCACGTTCCACACATTCGCATTAGCATTGCCCGAATTGAAGTTATACGGCGAGGGCACGCATATAGAAGAACAAACAATATGTATAGACTAACCTAAAATAAGGAAAAGGTTAATCTAAAGAATGAAAGAATAGAATCAATAATGATTATTACTAATTGTAGTAGGAATCTGGACGCACGCCGAGACTAGCCGAAACACTATTACCATTATTCAATCTGCCAGTCGTATTCACGTTCCACGCATTCGCAAGAGCATTGCCCGAATTGAAGTGAGACGGCGACAAAACTACATCACTAGATTAACCTAAAAATGCCAAAGATTAATCTTGTTTCCAATCTATCGATTATGTTTAATAACATTACTTCTTCTCACTATCAACCTTAGTCAATAATACTCAGTCTATTAGTAACAATTACTAACTCGTAGTAGGAATCTAAACGCACGCCGAGACTAGCCGATACACGACCCACACCTATAGCGCCAGTCGCAAACACGCTCAACACATCCGCAGCAACAACGCCCGAATAGAAGTAAAACGGCGACACGAAAGCAAAGTAGATTAACCTTTCAAAGAAAAACAATATACTATAACATTGCACAAACAAAGTCATGCAAAAGATATATTATATTTTTTGGCATTTGCGAGCGGTTCAAAATGATGAGTCATTTTGAACCAACTCTATTTCACAACGACATATGGATTTATAGCCGTTCCATCACCCCCTGAAATCAGCACATCAGCAGACAGATTGACAACTGGACGCACGCCGAGACTATACGACACATACGCAGCACCTAAGTAGCCAGCCGTAGACACGCTCCACACAGACGCAAGAGCAGTGCCCGAAATGAAGTAAGAC
The DNA here is from genome assembly GCA_944359885.1 of uncultured Bacilli bacterium. GTDB lineage: Bacteria > Bacillota_I > Bacilli_A > RF39 > UBA660 > Faecimonas. Next base: position 32,712 of record CALVTC010000006.1, read on the forward strand.
GGCGACATTGTCCAATACTGCTGTCCTGTATATAAATAATATTGTGTATTAACAGAATTATAAATTCCTCCAGCCATATTAGCTTCATCTATAGTAATTAAGCCTATTGGATAAGTAAGTTTTCCATTCCCTTTAGTATCAGAAACTGTAAATCGGTCAACATCTTGACTACATTGCAAAGTAGGAACTTTAGTAGAAATAATTCTACGATAAGGACCATAAGTAGTAGTCGGAGAAAGCAAATATCCTGAACCAGTATTTAATGTTCGATCAGAACAAAATATTTCATCACTTAGATAACTAGCAAAACTATTGCCACTACTATCTTGTTTATTTAATAAATTATTTTGATACCAAGTATCTAATGTCCCTTTTATTGTAGAATCTGTAGTATTTTGAAGTGTACCCTCATAACTAGTAGAACTATAAGATAATAAATTAACAACCGCAGTATAAGCATTTGTATAACGAGTAACATTCTTCATAACAGTACAAGATCCTGTAGCACTTGTTCCAAAACAAGTATATGGATAATTAGCAATTGCATCTTCATGAACTTCTTCCCAAGTACCAAAAACAGTATCACCAGAAAGCCTAAATGTTTGAGAACTCTCATCAAACGTATAAGAACTAGCGAAATAATATTTTACATTTTCATTAAAATTATAATAACTAGTAGAAAAATTTTGTGTTGTATTTAGTGCTTTATTTTCTGAATACATATACCCAACATATGTAGGATCATAATATTTACTATTAAAAGCACTTGTTCCAATGGAAGTTCTAGAACCAGTATCACTAGTAGAAGTTCCAGAATATATTAGGCGAACACTTCCATTTCCATTCACTCTTACAATTCTCCAAATATAACCAGCAAAAGAAACATAATTATTCTTTACATTTCCACGATAATAATAGCTCTCCCCTACATCATCCTGTGTTGCATATAATCCTATTTCAGAATCTAGAGCATCTACTGCCCGATAATTATGTCTTACAGCTGAAGTAATACGATAAGTAACTGTTCCATTACTAGCAGTTGTCACTTTATAAGCTTTTATCTGATATAAAGTACTACACGTAGCATAAGTACCTGTCGTTCCACCACAAGTATAATAATCAATATAATTATCTGTTAAATCAACATTTGTATAATTAGTCAACGTAAACATACCTGTAGAAGAATTAAAAGTATAACCACTACCCAACGTAAAATGAGAAGTAGTACTTATAACACCATTATCATTACTCATTTCTGTAGTTGTTTCTCGATAAGTAATTGTTGGTGCCATTTGATTAAATTTAGCAGTCCCTTTTGAAGCAATATAACTTTTAGCTTCCTCTGTAGAAGAAGAATAATTCTCCATTACTAAAATGCAATCAGATAATTTATTAAAACCATGATTTAGACAATAATTATTTTCTGGAACTGTAATAGCACCATCTGCTTGTGCTGATGTAGAAAACAAAGCATAACTATCAGAGAAAAGATAAATTAAAACACCTACCACAATAATGACAAAAAAGTAAACAATAAAAGTCAGTTTTTTATTTCTTTGCTTAGAAAATATTACTTTCAATCTTTTCATACTTTTCTCTATCCTTTCTCTATTCCATATCTGCTTGTACAGCATTTACTCTTACTTTAAAATCTACATCTGTCTCTAAATTGGTATCAGTCGTTACATAAACTTTAAATTGTTGTGTTGTTTTATTTTTTCCAATTCGTCTTGTAACTTCTACCCTTTCTTGTCCTGTCGTATTTGTATTACCATCATCATCTACATAACGAAATAATCCTGTATTACTTCCAGTATTTTCGATAGTCAATGTATAATCTATATCACTAGATGTTACTATCGTTTGTCCATCTTCTGTTTTAAAATTATCAATCGATATCATAAAGAATGCTTCATTGTTTTCGATATACGTATCATCAGTGTCAACAGATAATTCACATATAATATCTCCAGTCGTAGTAAGAACCGCTACTTTTCTTTGTCCTTCATAAATAGAATAAGAAACTGGAAGTAATAAAATAGCAATCGAAATAACTACACCTATAACTATTTTCTTTCGCATAACTTTCCTCCTATTCTATCTTTTGTTTTAAATCAATCGTAAATCCTACTTGTAACTCTCTATTTGTCCATTCTGCTGTCTCATCTACTTCTGTATATTTCCATTCCCAGTAAATGTATCTAGTAACAACTGGATCATCTAATAATACACTTCCACTAATTTCTTGAAATTCAATAGTTCGATTTTCATCAGCATAAAGCTTTAAATTATCAGGCAATACATAATTACTTCGATCCAAAGTAATAACATAATCACTTGCTACTTTAGAATCAGAAAAATCTATCTCTAAAGGAATTGCTCCTCTTGTTCCAGGAATAACAGTTGTCATACTATAGTTATTATCTGTTATCGTATCAGCAAGATTAATTACTAATTCTTGATCATTACTAGCATTAATTCTATATTTCCATGGTGCAATCTTAATATTAGGATCACCAGAAGAATCACTAATATAACTAGAGTAAGTATAAGTAAAGGGAACTATTAGTACTAACAATATAAAACCTACTCCTAGAAATACCCATCTCTTTTTAAGTCTTCTTTTTCGAACCCTAATCTTATTTTGACTACTACGAATGGGAAGTGACCGATATCCATTTTCAGTTAATAACTCGATATAATCTTTTCTAGCCATTTTCCAACATTCCTTTCTTTTTTATTTTTAACTAACAAAAATAGCTAATTAAAAACGTTAATATAGTTAAACAATCTGTTTTCCTACCACTTGAATCGATAGATGATAATACGCCTCAATATTAGATCCTACCTTGGTATCATTATTACTCTCTATCCAACTCCATTCCAAATAATAATCATCTTGACTATCGTTATCTAATTTTTCAACAATCTTAGATATATCTTCAATATCCATCCATTCCGTACTAACATATTGATTATTTACCATCAAACGATACTTCATATTAACATCAAACGGATTATTTTCTATAAAAGTTAACTCATATTCTAAATTGCAATTTGCTCTATTCCTAATGGAAAACCGATAAGAATTAGATGATCCTGGAGCAATAATTTCTTCCATTTCATATACAGGATTTTTAAATATCTGTAACTCATTTTCTTCATCCCAAACAATATCAGAATCAAATACCTCTAATTCACCATTATTCTCACAATCACATGTAATATTAAAGATATCTCCACTCTTATTACTAAACTCTTTATTTAAATATGGCCATAATTTATATGAGAACCAAATTAACAATAATAATAAGATAATGATAATAATAATTAAAACAATATCTAACCATTTATGATATCTTACATTTTCTTCTTGATCTATTTGATTATCATGACTCTTTTGTTTCATTTTTCTCCCACCTTTTAAACTCCTAATAACTAAGTGAATATCACTTAGCTATTAGGAAATTAAAATTAATTTCCTAAGTATTGCTCTACTGTTACAGAAACAGGAATAGATAATGTATCGATTGTAGAACCAATCGTTGTATCAGATGTATTATTACCATCTTCGTTTGTCCAAGTAATTTCTATTGGAATATCTAATGGTGTATCTACACTAGCTAATGGAATAATTCCTGTATATGAATCTCCTGATAAATCTTGGTTATTAACTTTTGTAATCTTAATTTGATCATAACTATCAAGAGCGCTATCATCAATTTGAATTGTATATTTAACAGCTACCTTAGAACCAGTTGTATCCAAATGAATATTAAAAGTACCTGTTCTACTTGGTGCAATATAACCATCAGCAATATACTGACTTTCAGACCAAGTAACATAAGTAGAGTCTAAGGCAAATGTTGAACTCTGTACAATATTAGTATCATTTACTTCCACTGCCCAAGTTGCAACTTTAGCATCTCCTGTACCAGTAGCGCTACTTACATATCTTGCATATGTTGTCGCAACAATACCTGTCGTTAATGCTAAAAGCAATAAGATTACTACAATAATAACTGTCTTTTTATTCTTCTTCACTACTCTCACCTCCTCTAAAATTGTGTTTTAGATATCTTACAACAAAATATCCTCCTCCCAGCAGCAACACAATAAAAAATAAAGTACTTAGTCCCATCCAAGAAGATAAAAAAAGTAAAATGTTTCCTAATCCTGGAACAACGAAAACACAAGCACCCAAGACTTGATCTTGAAAAACTTTATTGGTATCAGACATTTGCTTTTCATTACTACTTACATAATAAATATCCTGATCAACATCAACAACTTTGCTAGTAATAATACCATCCAAAGAATCCTGATAAGAAATAATATCACCTACCTGATATTTATCTCTTCCTTTCATAACCAACAAATCTCCCACTTGTACTTCATCATCAATAGAATAAGTTCGTTCAATTAAAAGTTGATAACCAAAAATTGAAAAATTTTTATCTTGACGAGACCATTGAAAAATATGAATAAGAATAATAAAAAGAAGGCACACTATAAGTAGACTAAATAAAGTAGAAATAAATTTTTTTAAGTGAATATGACCACTCATACTATGAATTACCCTTTTTCATAATATTTAATATATTACGAATTACCTTTTTCATCTTATTCTAAGGAAATTATAATAAAAAATTTTTTCTTTGGCAATAGATTTGTCATATTTTATTAGTTTAATGTGAAAAATTAGTAAAAATGTCAGGTTCTAAAAAAACGAATAATTAGTGAAAATGTCAGTAAATTTATATGTTAAAAAAATGTTAATAATTAGTGAAAATGTCAGTAATTTGTTAAAATACCTTCTTGTATTTAAAGGAGGTATTTTAATGTTAAACGAATACGAAAAAAATAGATATAACGTTATTTCAGACTTAGTATCAAAAAAAATCACAATAAGGGAAGCAGTACAATTATTAAATATAACAGAAAGACAAGTATATAGGTTAAAGAAAATTTTTAAGGAACAAGGCGAAAAAGGATTTATCCATGGAAACTGTGGTAAAGAAAATCCCAATAAAAAAGATGAAAGATTAATAGAAGAACTTGAACATTTATACTTAATAGACCATTATGATTTTAATTTTGCACATTTTTATGAAGACCATATTTTTGGTAATTATGATATATCATATGATACTATGTTAAAAGCATTTACTAGAGATGATATTATTTCACCACTTGCTCATAAAAAAACAATACAAGAATATAAAAATAAAATGAAGTCAATATCAAAAGAAAATACTATTGAAAGTAATGTTAAAGACAAAGTAAAACTTTTCGAATCTAGAATAATTGAAACAGAAAAAGCGCATCCAAGAAGATCTAGTAATCTATATGCATTTGGTCAAGAAGTACAAATGGATGCATGTAATAAAATGTGGTTCGGTGGTATTTCCTCTTTTTTACATTTGGCAGTAGATAAGGCAACAAAGAAAGTTTTATTTGGGTGGTTTGAATATGAAGAGATAACTAGAGGGTATTACGTATTATTATTTAATATAATAATAAACTATGGGATACCTCAAAAAATTAAAGCCGATAATAGAAGTACATTCTCTGCAAATAACACCAAAAAGCAAGAGAAAAAAGTATTTATGACGCAATTTGGAAAGGTATGTGAACGATTAGATATTGTTTTACATACAACAAGTGTATCAACTGCAAAGGCTAACGTTGAAAGAGAAAATAAAACATTTAAAGATAGATTAATTGCAGAATTAAGATATGAAGGCATAACTGATATTGATAAAGCGAATAGATATTTAAATGAAGTGTTTATACCAAAAATGAACAAAAGATTCTCTTACGCAGTTGATAAAAAGACCTCACTAATGAGAGAAAACACTTACACAGAAGAAGAGTTAAAACTAGTTATTTCAGAAAGAAAAGAAAAAATTATCGATAATGCATCATGTATAAGTGACAATCGTAAATATTATATTCCGGTTGATTTAGAAACAGGAGAAGTTATCAATTTTCAAAAAGGCACAAAATGTACTTTAATAATAGATTATGATGGAGAATATATAGGAGAGATACAAAATCATTATTATAAAATGTTAGAGATTAAAAATAGAGATTCAGTAATGAAAAAAGAATCAGAAATTAATTCTATAAAAAAAGAACATCATAAATATATTCCTCCTAAAAACCATCCTTGGAGAAAAAATATGATGCTCAAACATTAATGTTGGGACTTCGCCCCAAGCCCCAGGGTTTATCACACCTGGCTTCCAAAAAAGAAATATTTCTTTTTTGTATAGCATTACTTGATTGTTCAGGTTGCTCCCCAGCATTGCCTTATCGTCCCAAGTAACAATAATTATTATAAAAATTAATCATGAAATGTCAACATGACATTTTCACTAATTATTAGCGAAATACATATAATTTGACTACTGACATTTTCACTCATTTTTCAGTAGAAAAAAACATGACATTTTCACTAATTATTCACAAGATTTGTCATATTTTATTAGTTTAAGAAGTAAATGCAAGTTATATTTTATATATTTTTAAAGTTGCATTTAGTCTAATAATGTCTTT